>DHLT01000036.1:3650-8269 GCA_002405405.1 Ignavibacteria bacterium UBA4661
TAATCAGGTACCCCATCACTGTGTGGGGCAGAGTATTTCTCATCAGCAAAAAGAGAAGAAAATTTTGCAAGCATCGAACGAAATCCAAGTGTTTGGAAAAGTTCGGAAACAGCTTGTGTGTTCGGTCGTGTACGAGCAAAATCCTGTATCGAGCGTTCAACGGGAACATGGCAGTCAATGGTAACCAATTCTTTCGACAGCAGAGCAAGTTCATGACCTGCTTTGAGTTTTTTGCGGGTGGCATCTTTGGTTACTTCACTGAGGCGAGCATATATATTTTCTACCGAACCAAATTGTTGCACAAGCGGTGATGCAGTTTTTTCGCCGATGCCGGGAACGCCGGGGACATTGTCCGAACTATCGCCCATAAGGGCAAGCACATCAACCACTTGCTCCGGTGGTACGCCAAATTTTTCAATGACTTTGTTACGATCAAGAATGTCATATTCACCCATAGCAAAGCCGGGTTTGAAGATTTTGATATGGTCATTAACAAGTTGACAATAGTCTTTATCATTTGTAACGCAAAAGACATTGATGCCTTGTTGGCTTGCTTGTTGTGCGAGTGTGCCAATAATGTCGTCAGCTTCGTAGCCGGGCATTTCGATTTGGGCGATATTGAGGAGTGTGAGCATTTCTTTGATACGATGCAGCTGCGACACAAGTTCCTGAGGAAACTCAGGACGGTGGGCTTTGTACTGATCGTAGCGTTGATGGCGAAAGGTCGGTGCCGATGTGTCGAAACACACGGCGAGGTAGTCAGGTTTTTCTTTTGTCAGGATGGTTGAGATGATATTGGCGAATCCAAAAACAGCGCCGGTTAATTCACCTGAAGGAGCTTGCAAAGGTGTTTTCGACATTGCATGAAATGCTCGAAAAACAATCGACATGCCATCAAAAAGAAAGAGTTTTGCCATGAGAAAGTTGAAAAGAGATCACAAATGAAAAGAGGTCACGAATGAAAAGACAAGGAACAAAAGACAGAAAAAAAATACGCCACTCTATGTAGAAGTGGCGTGAAGACAACGAAAAACGTATAACTAAAGTTTACTGCGCAGGTAGTAGGACTTTAGGCTGGAATCAGTAAGTGGAGCAGGATCAAGAGCAAAATCAGAATTTAAAAGTTGCCATGCATGGTGCGAGCAATGAATGCTATTTGGCGTACAGTGTGCTTGTAAGCTGTGGGCTGTTTTTACCGTTTCACCTCAGATATCATACGAGAATTTATGTTTACCAATCAGTCCTGCCTTGACGGGTCCAAGATCTAAGCCCATACGCAAGTCGATATTTGTACCTGAATCTGTATGAAATTTTTGGGCGGCTTTTAAGAGATTGAGTGCACACAACGCAAGAGTACGAGGCGAGTATGTGCGAGCATCGGGTATACCACTGGTAATGATGTAGGTGTCGCCTACGGTTTTAAGTTTTTCGACGCCATATTCTTCCGTTACTTCATCAAACATGGAAAAAAGCCAATTGAGCAGGGAAACACTTTCATCAGCAGTAAGTACTTGTGTAATATTTGAAAAGCCATCGATATCGACAATCAATAGACCGGCTTGCGCATCAGAGTCAGCGATAGGAGATTCACCTGCTTTTAATCGATAGACGACCGAGGAGGGAAGAACAGACATCAGTACTTCATCTGATTTCATGCGCTCTTCATCCATGACATAGGTCATCTCTAAGATTTCGGCATTGGCAACATTCAGATCCCGTTTCTGTTGTGATATGGTTGCTTGTTGGCTTTGAATTGTTGTTTGTTGGCTTTGGATGGTATCGAATTGTAATTGTAGTGTTTCTTGCGCTTCGCGAATAATACGTTGGCGATATGCAAGAAGTACGACAACAAGCGCAACAAGAACTAAAATAATAGCAACAAGCATGGTATCCATAACGAACTAAACAAAGAAAATATGAAAGAAAATCTTCGTAGGATCACTCGGCGAGTGGATCTGTAATCTATGCTTTTTGTTTTGGACCAAGTAAGAAGTATGTACGCATCATACCCTTACCCTTGACTTCCATCGTACCACGATCTTCAAACTCAAAATCATCTTTTAGAGCTTCATAGACGACTTCACTGCAGTGTACACGACCGGGTTCGCCATGTGACTCCATCCGTGACGCCGTATTGACAGTATCGCCCCACAAATCGTAGGCAAATTTTCGTTTGCCGATAATACCTGCTACGGCATCGCCGATGTGCATTCCGATGCGGATTTTAACATCGATACCGACAAGACTGCTGATATCTTCGAACATCTCCTGCATGGAAATTGCCATGCGTGCCGCTGCCTGTGCGTGGTCATCGCGGTGAATCGGAAGACCCGATACAACCATGTAAGCATCACCGATAGTTTTGATTTTTTCAACGCCATGATGGTCGGCGAGCTGATCCATGCGTGAGAAAATTTCATCGAGCATGGATACGAGTTCTTCAGGGCTAATACGTTGCGACAGCTTGGTAAAACCCACGATATCCGAGAAGATGCAAGTGATTTGCGGAAAGTATTCAGCGATCGATGTTTCACCCCGCTTCATGCGTTCGGCAATTGCCGGTGGCAAGATGTTGAGGAGGAGACGTTCGGATTTTTGTCGCTCTTCGGCAATGATTTCATTTTGTTGTGAAAGTAGTTCGTTTGTACGCTTTTTCTCGGCATTAGCACGGAAAAGAATCACCGCAAGCACTGCGACCATGAAAAGACCCACGCCAATGGCAATATTGATGGCGCGTTGCTGTTTAATTGTGGCATCTTGTTTTTCTTTATCGGCTTGAAGCAGTTGTTTTTCTTTCTCGGATTTATCGACTTGGTACAGTGCATTCATGCGACTCATTGCTTTTGCCGCATCATCCTTGAAGATCGAATCTTTATAGAGGGTCGCCAAACGATAATAGCGAAGGGCATTCGTATTGTCCCCAAGTTTTTCATACGCTGCTGATGCTTGTTCGTAGCCCTCACGGAGAATGCCTTTTGATTGGATTGCTTTGCCTACGCTAATTGCTTGTTGGGCATTGTATAAACCCAAATCAGTGCTGCCGAGATTGAGATATGCCCGACTCAAGCTGCTGTAAATCAAACCAATATCTTCTTGACTGCCCAAGGACTGAAACAGTTTCAGTGCTTCTTGCAGTTTGCGTAGCGCCTCGGCATTGCGACCAATTTCGATGTATACCAAGCCAAGATTTTCTAAGGCGAAAGCACGAATACCAACATCACCGAGTTTTTCGGAAAGATTGAGAGCATCTTCAAAATAGCGTTGTGCATCAGCATATTTCTTGCCATTCATATAGACATCGCCAAAGTTGAGGAGAATGCCAACTTTGATGGCAAGGTCTTCTTTTGCAGTGCCTTCCAATTTTTCATTATACATTGTTAGTGCTTGCTGGTAGTAACTCAGCGCAAGGGCATCATTTTCCATGTACCGATGCAGTACACCAATATCACTAAGTATCGAAGCAACTTTAAGGAAATCGGGAACTTTCAATTGTTGATAACCTTCCAATGCCTTCATACGATATTGCAACGCGAGCGCATAATTCGACTCACGCACATAGATTTCAGCGAGTGATGCTTTGATGTTCGGTATAATCTGTGTTGTGTCTTTGGTATTCTCGAAATAGTCGAGAGCTTCTTGCATGAGAAGAATAGATTCCTTGTTTTTTCCGATCAAGAAATACCCATTCCCCAAGCGGTATTTACCAACAGCAGTTTCACGATCTAATTTTAATTGCTTAGCAAGGTCGAGTGCTTCCTGTGCATACAAAACAGCTGTGTCAGCGGAAATGGTAATATACTTTGCTGAGAGAGCGAAGAGGAAATTGACGCGACCAACATCAGCAGGAGAATTTTTTGCAGAAAGTTTGAGTGAATCAATGCTCATGCGCATGAGTTCCAAACTTTGTGCATGAGTGTGCAGGGGAAGCATTATCGCAGCATACATAACTAAAAAGCTTAGGACAGCAATCCCGCGCCAACGCTTATGCACACGGCGAAGCGCGATAGGTATCCATACCGCCGATAAGAAAAATATGGTCGATCGTTGATTCATGACAGCAATGAGAGAGGACATGCAAAAAGCACAGGAAAATTCTAAAGAGTACAATGAGAATTATCTCAAGCTTCAAGATACGGAGAGTTCAGCAGTTTGTTCCGAAAAAGGAAAAGTTACGACGAAGAAATCGCACATACAATCCTCAAGAGCCGGTATATGAGGATGCCGATGTTTGACGTGCTGATGAAGACGAGATAGCAATATGTACAGGAATATCGATGGCAAAAATTGTTTTGACACCTGGTATACTTTCGCAGGTAACAGTTCCATGCATTGCTTCGACATATTTACGTACAATAAAAAGTCCCAAGCCCGAGGAATGCTCGTCGCCCGTAGGTCGCGTAGAAAGTCGGGAAAATTTTTGGAAGAGTTGCGGTTGTTCCTGTGCCGGAATACCTTTCCCGTGATCCTCAACTTCGATGCGAATCATTTGCGCTGAACGTGAACGATGTGTTTGAGCAAATGTGCTGTTCTGTGTAAAAGAAGAAGCTAATTTCAAAACGCTTTTTTCTTGTGATACTGTTTGTACAGGAGGAGGTGACGTGGAAGTATGTGTTTCAACA
>DHLT01000313.1:0-2314 GCA_002405405.1 Ignavibacteria bacterium UBA4661
CCGTACCCGAGCATGCTTCACATGATTTCCATCGTTTTACACGAATTGTTTTTTCTACACCAAGAGCGATTTCATCATGAGCTAAAGGCAGTCGCACTTTCAAATCCGAACCCGGCTCACCTTTTTGCTTACGTGCACCACTGCGACGACCGCCCCCACTAAAACCTCCAAAGAAATCCTCAAAACCTGTACCCGCGAAGATGTCGCCAAACTGGCTGAAGATATCATTCACATTCGAGTACTGATGATAATCATTGCCGCGTACTCCCTCATGTCCATAGCGGTCGTAGCGTTTGCGTTTTTCATCATCGCTGAGTACCTCATAAGCCTCTGTTGCCTCTTTAAACTTCTCTTCGGCGGCTTTATCATCAGGATTTTTGTCAGGATGATACTGGAGTGCAAGTTTCCGATAGGCAGATTTGATTTCGTCTTTCCCTGCACTTTTTTGTACACCCAGAACCTCGTAGTAATCGCGTTTTTGTGCCATATCAGAATTGTAAAAGAAACATCAAAATCATAAATGAAAAACTAAAAAACAATATCAACCATCAATGATCACTCGTCGTATCTCAGGTTTTTGAAAACTTACTCGATACCCGCCGAGGTAATCACTCGTGCGTGTCGCAAGACTTTCTCACCAAGCATATAGCCGGGTTGGACTTCTTGCACAATTGATCCTTCCGGTGCTTCCGAAGCCATTTGCATAAGAGCTTCGTGATATTTCACATCGAACATCTCCCCAACGGTTGTCATACGCTTGACACCAACATCACTAAAAGTTTGCATTGTTTTATTGAATACCAATTCAATACCGGCAAGTACAGACGCAGCATCGCCGCCTTGCTTTGCTGCTTGGTACGCACGCTCAAAATCATCTAAGACCGGCAACAGTGCATTCAACAACTTTTGATTAGCATAATCAAGCAATTCCTTACGCTCTTGCTCGGTGCGGCGGCGAAAATTTTCCAACTCTGCAACTTTACGAATCGCCTGCTCTCGATATTCATCGCGCTCTTGCTGAAGTTTCTGTAATTGTTCTTTAAGAAGAGCTATTTCTTCCGATGTTTTTCCGCCATCGCGGGTTGATTCTTTCTGATTATCGGCGGAGCCATCCGTCTGGACGGTAGAGTCTGCTGACTCAATCTCGATAGGGATATTCATAGATTGCTCTGATTGCGAAGATGAAAAAGAAGAATGTGTTTGTCCGACACGTGCAGATGAAGATTTTGTTTCTTGAGTCGTAATATCTGTCTGCACAAGCGGATCTTGTTGTTGAAATGAATCTCGGGAATCCCGCTCACCCTGCTGATCCCGATTAACGTACGTACTATAAAAATCTTGCACTTTATCGCGCATCGTACGCAAGGGCTTTTCGGATCGACTATTTTTTTGTTCCATAAACAAAGGACATTGATCACATGTGTATAGATCGAAATACTCCGCAAATTACGGATTTTCTATATTTTTACGGTTGTATGCTTATTGCTATGGTGTTCTTTTCGATAAAACATCAGCAACATGCTGCACGATGGACATCATACGACCATAGTTCATTCGCTTTGGACCAATCACCCCAATCACCCCACCATCAGAGTCTGCATAGCGATACTTTGTCGTTAGCAAACTGTACTCTTGCACAAGAGGCGACTGTACCGCTAATGACATTTCACCCCCGATTAAAATATTCACTTTGCCCTGCAATGCAGAAGACGATTCTTGGGCTTGTGCATCAAGTAAATGAACAATCACTTCTTCACTCTCCATGAGCTCAATAATACCTCGCAAACGCACAGCATCATCAAACTCAGGATGATCCAACAGATACTGCGTGCCGGAGATATGCACCATATCGCCGGGCAATGCTTGCTTACTAAAAAGCCGCGGTGCTGCATCAACAAAAAGACGCACAAGAGCATTACCTGCTTGCTCAGTTGCATGAATATCATGTAAAACATGTGCGAATTGCGTTCGCAAAAAATCTATCGAGCGTCCTGCGATCCGTTCATTCATGAGAGTTACAATAGAGTGTAACTGCGTAAAATCAATATCAAACCGTGCTTCAAGAGTAATTGTTCGAACGCCGTCTGCACTCAACGACAACACTACCAAAAGACGATCGGAACTCAACTGCACAGCATCAATTTTTCGAACGATAACGTCAGTGAGTGATGGCAAACGTACCACACCAAGATAGTGCGACATTGAACCTAAAATTTTTGACACATCACGTAAAATTGTTTCTAATGGTGCTTCCGAAATATTTCTCTCAATTGCAGTTTTGTCCTGCTCGTTGAGAATTTCTACCTCATTCATG
>DHLT01000313.1:2427-10636 GCA_002405405.1 Ignavibacteria bacterium UBA4661
CGTTGAGATTTTCTACCTCATTCATCGAATCAACATAGAAACGATATCCCTTATCGGTAGGCACACGACCGGCAGACGTATGGGGTTGCATGATAAAGCCCATTTCTTCGAGATCTGCCATGACATTACGAATAGTTGCCGCACTCAAAGACAGCTCATGTACCAAATGTTTTGAGAGCGTACGCGAGCCAACAGGATTTGCAGTCAAAATAAAATGATGCACCACAGCACGCAGAATCGAACGTTCACGCTCTGATAACTCTGTAAATGATGATTGTAATACTCGCAAGTCCATTCACGTCACTCTTAGATAATGACCGTAAAAAAGTAATTCAAATACGCAAATAGTGCATTATGAGAATTATACCAAAAGGCAAGAGAACCAAGCAAAAGCCCTACGAAAACTACGCCACCAATATATACAATTATCGGACGAACATCATAAATCACAGCGGTACCACGTAAAACACGATACCCGACCCATATAACTATCCCACTCAAACACCACAAAGCAAAAACAACGTATTCGCCAATGTCCATAAGACGAGGTGCTGCAAGTGCAAGCGGCAAAAGGAACAAAGCGGGCAATGCTCCCCAAGCAGAAATAACAAAAGCATCAGAGAATACAATTCGTGCCTTTACAAAAAAGGCTCCTGCACGAATAATTGACGCAACGACAACAATCAACAAAGCAAAAATAAGGGTACCAACCAATAACGAAAGCCAAGGAACCCAAATCAAACGATCAACAAATGCTTTTACACTATCGTTAGGAATAATGTGCAACAGCAAATAATCAAGTTTTTCGCTTTGACGAATACTATACAACAGACCCGAAAAAACAATTGATAGCGTTAGTGCAAGCATGAAAAGCAATCCAATGCTGTACAGATTTGAGAGAATCCGCTGGTCTCGCACATCTGAGTAGAAATTGAATGGTCGAAGTAAGGCACGAGTTGCACTCTCACGAAAACGACGCGAGGTATTAAAAGATGAAGCAAAACCAACAATCAAGATTAATCCCAATAGTGTGTACAATGGCGATGTTGATGCCCGATAATCACCTGCGGCGACAATCGGTTCTTTATCGGAACTGAAGAGTGCTTTGACCATTTGGAAACTCATTCGTGGCTCACGTTGATAATTCGCCAACCCGGCTACTGCCATATATTGGTTTTCATTATTTGTTGTAAGTAATGCTCTATCGGTCAAATAATCAAAAATTGGCGATACAATACATGGCGCCTGAAAAGGTTGCGCTGATAATAATGAGTACATGTCCTTGATATACTTCGTTTGGGCTTCTGCCGATAATGGATCAGAATATCCCTGACGATTATCCAAATGAATAGGATGAAGCAGGCTCACCATATAGGGTAGTTTGGCATTGAGACTTGTTAATCGTTGCAGCTCCTTACTGAATAACTCGGGTTGTAAACGATCTAATGATAGCATCACAAAATCACAACCATTAGCATAAAGTGCTGTTACGCCACCATAGACGATTTTATAGGCGAGTTTGCTTCCCGTTTGATGGATAATAGACGTTGCTTTTTGCACATAATCCTGATATGCGGGCAATTGCTCATCAACTCCCTCAGCAACACTGTAACCGATTATTGATGGATGACGCTCGAAAACAGCACATACTTCACGTACGATATTATATGCAGAGGCAGAAAAGGTTTCTCTGAAAAGCGCATTTGGTACTTGAGCAACAGGCAGTTCAGCAAGCAGCATGATACCCAATTTATCACAAAGTTGTACCATATAAGGATGTGGAAGACCTCGCTGATAACGTACAAGATTCACTCCTAATGATTTCAATCCTTGTATGTCTTTTTCGAAATGCTCCGGCGATAATGTACGCCCAACACCCGGATATTCCTCAACATAAGCTGTAGCATATATCGGTGTTTCGACACCATTCAATAGTAGAATACGCTTACCATCACGTATAACAAATTGCACTGATCGAAATCCTATTGACTGCGTGAATTGATCGATCACTTTACCATTACGTTTGATAAAAACAGTAACGGCATATTGGTGTGGATCAGTGAGTGTCCATATCTTCGGATTACTCACCGGCATAACAAGATTCAAAACTTGTGTGCGATTTGCTTGGACTTCAACCGATTGTGGAGCGAGCGTTTGTACAAGAGAGGAGTCCGGAAAAGCACGAATTTCAGCACTGACTTCAATGCCTAGTTTACGTATAATGGTATTCTTCCCCCCCTGCGCGGAGTCGCCATACTGAGATGCTATCTGCGCTAAACCCGATGCAGAAATAGTAGTTGCAATCTGGACATTGACACCACCGGTGATAAATTGATGTTTCAGATCGGCACGCATAATGTGCACATTCGGCACACTCACAAGAAAACACTCCCGAACTACACCGCCATAATACTTTGGAGCAAGACGACCTTGCCGCAATGGCAATGTCGATGTTGCATCAAGATATGAATCTGTGATAATATCGATGCTGTTATTACCCGGACGAAGAAACTGTGCCGGTATTTGCACCGAATATGGAATATCACCACCAAGATGATTATCCACATGCTGTTCATTTAATCGTATTTCGGTAGCACGATTTGTTCCGTAAAACCATAAGTACAGTGTATTACGCTCAATTTGTTCACGGCTGAATACGACGTTTTTACGAAATCGATGAATTCCTATTGTTGTTTCCGACCATGGAAGATTCACCGATTCAATAACTCCTCCCTCCTCATTAAGACGCTGCCATGTTCCTGCAAGCGACTGTACCGTACGTGTTGGCGAACCAATCATTGCCTGTGTAAACGAAGACTCAAACGGTTTGTAAGATTGTGCTTGCATCGCCTCATAGCAGAGGAACACAATAAGCAAAGCAATACCGATCATTCTACGATAGAAAAAGCGCGGACTAACCGAAAATACAAGAGGGAAAATCGTCATCTGAATTGCAAAAGAAAATGACAAAGAAAGAGTCAGTGAAAAAAGACAGTTGATACACTATGGCTCGATGAGCAACAGCATTTTTTGACGTTAAAAAACGAAATTACGAAGTCTCCACTGTTTGTCATGGAGAAAAGAAGTGGTACAATGATTCTGTACCTTTGTACCTATGGAGAATCTTGCGATTGTTGCTGTGGTTCATCATTCGCACTACCATCATTATCGGTTACATCACTTGCGGCAAAATCTTGCTTGGATGAATGCGAATTCGATGTGCGCGACCGCTCCAACCAATCATTAAGAAACATCATGCAGGTTGCACCAATTGGCACAGCCCCTATCAACCCCAAAAAACCAAAAAAATGTCCGAAGACAAAAAGCGAACCAATCAGCATCAACGGATGCAACCCTACTTTCGATCCGACAATGCGTGGCTGTAAAACATAGGTATCAATGATATGCAGCCCATTAACAATGCCTGCAATCATAAAAATTTCATTTATAACATTACCGCCTTTCACAACAGCAACGACAACCATAGCAACGAGCATGCTCACAAAAATTCCGATGTACGGAATTGGATTTAAAAGCCCTGTAATAACACCCAATACCAAACTATAAGGAAATCCGAGTACCGTGTAGATCCATGTAGCATTCACTCCAACAAATACTGCACCGATTGCCTGACCGCCAAGATACGTCTGCACATTACTATTCACGCGCCGTAATGTATGAAGCAGGTCTACATTTTTGGGCTCGAGCGCAGAGCGAATAAATCGTTTGAGGGTTTCAAAATCTTTCAAAAAATAAAACGCTAAAATCGGCACAACGATGACATTGACTACCTGTGAAAGGATACTAGACAAGCCTGTTAAAAAACCTAAAACACCTTGAACAACAACATCCAATGAACCGCGCAAACGCGGCAGTACTTCACCCGCCAGCACTTCTTTCGCCATTTGATTCGATACACCATATTTCGTCATTAAGCGAATAAAATTACGCTCCTCTAAAATTTTCATGGTATCATTAACAAAGGTCGAAATCCCACGAATAATATCGTTGAATTGTGCAAAAATGAGTGGAAAGAATAATACCGACACCGCCGCAATGCTTCCAACAATCATGAGCACGACAACCATTGCTGAAAGCCAGCGCGGTACATGTTTCCGTGCTAATGCTGATACGATTGGATCGCACAAATACGCAATAAAAAAAGATAGAAAGAAGGGCGTAAGCAAAACAACCACTTCTGATCCCGCCCAATACAAGAAGATCAATGCTGACAGCAGTAAAAAACGTTTGACCACACGATATGTATGGCGAAATGGAGCAAGAAGAAATGCTACAGCAAAAAAGAGGATAAAAGGATTACTCGCTATGCCCGTCAGCATCATGAATACCCCCATGATCACACTGGCAATCATAACAGCAAGACCTGCAAAAAGTAACTGAGCTCGTTCTTGCATATTTTCTTTTGCATACTGTGCCACACGCTCCGGTAAAAGCGTAGTTATAATAGCATCGAGGTGCGACATAATCTCAGAGAGAATAATCGTGAAGTAATACTCCGAATTATAAAAGAATCAGAGAGAAAAAAAACGGAAGACCGAGATATTATACTCATGTCTTCCGTTTTTTCTTCTCAAGAATCATACCGCAAGCAACACATCTTTGCCATCCTGCCTTATACAGTTTGCTCTGCTGATTCGGTAACGACTCCTTGTTCAGTTTGACAAAATTCATCAAACACATATTTGATAGCTTGTGCTAATGTTTCCGGCATTCTACCTTCAATATGGTGCCGATGAATCATGGCAACCAATTCACCGTCTTTCATCATTGCCATCGCCGGCGATGATGGTGGCTGATTCGTAAAATACTGACGTGCACGCTGTGTTGCTTCAAGATCTTGCCCAGCAAAGACTGATACCATGCGGTCGGGCTGAAAGGGATGCTCTTTTGCCATAGCAACTGCCGGACGAGCACCACCTGCAGCACATCCGCAGACAGAGTTTACTATGACAAATGTTGTTCCGGGTAGTTTCATTGCCTCATCAACTTCAGCGGCGGTACGCAGTTCTTGTACCCCGATACGTGTTAATTCTTCGCGCATTGGTTGCACAAGTAATGGATCGTATGGCATATACTGTATCCCCATAATAAAAAGTGAAACGCTATGCTGACTGATCAAACGATATCACTCAGCGTATGTGTGTTGTAACACAAACTTACGAGAAAAAGCAAGAATTGACACTCTAAAGAGAAAATCAATACCTTATGACTGTGCGATAGCAATGATCTGGGTAATGCAGTCAGTGTACGAAGTTGCCTCGTCTATATTTTGCCGAAGAAAACGATTAATTTCTTGGTTGAGAGCAATAGCACGATCAATTTTCGGATTGCTCCGCTTTTGATATGCACCAATACTGATTAAATCTTCTGCTTCGCGATATGTTGCTAATGCTTCCTGCAACTCTAAAGCGCAACGACGATGCTCAGGATACACAATATCTTTCATGACACGACTGATACTTTGGAGAATGTCTATCGGCGGATAATGTCCCAATGATGCTAATTTACGGGCAAGAACAATGTGCCCATCTAATATACCGCGCGCAGTGTCGGCGACAGGTTCATTCATAAACTCGCCCTCAACAAGCACAGTATAAAGCGCTGTAATTGTACCGACTTCAGCTGTACCGGCACGCTCCATAACTTTTGGCATCATAGCAAATACAGACGGCGTATACCCCCGTGTTGTTGGCGGCTCACCCACGGCAAGACCAACTTCCCGTTGCGCCATCGCCAGACGGGTAACAGAATCCATCATAAGCATGACGTCCATGTTTTGATCGCGAAAATACTCGGCAATCGTTGTTGCGACATAACACGCTTTTATTCTAACCAAAGCAGGCTGATCGCTTGTCGCCACCACCACTACAGAACGTGCCATCCCCTCTGGACCTAAGTCACGTTCGATAAATTCACGCAGTTCTCGACCACGCTCGCCGATAAGACCAATAACATTGATATCAGCAGATGAATTACGTGCAATCATCCCAAGTGTCGTTGATTTTCCGACACCCGATCCTGCAAAAATTCCTACCCTCTGACCTTTACCGATAGTAAGCATCCCGTCAATTGCCCGAATACCCGTAGCAAGTGGCTCTGCAATCCGTTTGCGAAGCAAAGGATTAGGCGGTTGTGCATAAATTGAACGACGCTTCATGCCGGAGGGTAATGGACCTTTACCATCAATGGGATTACCTATACCATCTATGACACGTCCCAACAGTTCATTCCCTACAGGTATCGACAGTGCCGTACCCGTAGACAGAATTTCTGTACCAGGGGCAATATCATGCAGCTCACCCAACACCATTGACAGAATACGATCATCACGAAAACCCACAATTTCCGAACGGCACATGATATTACCGCGCGCATCCATAATGTGGCATACATCGCCAATGGCGCCTTGCGGACCTTGGCTTTCGATGGTCAAACCCACAACCTGCGTTACACGACCGCGAATACTTACGGTATCAGTTGCGCGCACTGCACCACTATATTTTTGCAAGAGTGCTTCGGAAGAAAATGTCGGTCGTTGTTTGGTCATCATATAGCTTATGCTTCAGGACTCGGTTCATTATTCTCAAAAAGCCATGATAAATCATCATCGGCATCACTCGCATTATTCCCTATACTTGAGGTGTCATCGGTAGTATTCGATAGCGTGGAAAGATCTTCAAAAGAGAAATTTTCTGCTTGTGGCGAGTTCATATCGGGAGTGTCAAAATCTATATTGTTTGGTATAGATTGCTCTTGTGTTTGCCACTGCTGTGCAGAAGAAGATTCCCCATATTCAGAAAATTGATCAACACTGTATCCCTGATTACCGAACTGTTCGCTACGCCCCGGCATTGTTTGGCGGAATATTTCATCATCGGAAAAAGCGTCGGATTGTGGCACCTGTGCTTTTGTATCCTCAAACTCTTGCCGGGTAGCAAGAATTTGTTCTAAAAGATTACCAAGCTGTGTTGTCAGGCGTGCATCAATCATTCCCAATCGCGTGTATAACACACAGCCGCCTCGCTCCACTGATTGATCGGCAACAACATGCACGGTGCGTACAGCACGTGCTTCGAGTAGAAGATCGCTTTTTGCCGTTTCGAGAGCGAGATAGTTATCAGGATGAATATGAATCTCTACATGATCAACGCCTTGTAAACGACGAAATGCTTTGCGTGCTTGCTCTATCACGATTTTGGTACTCGTCTCTGCTTCATAATGAAGAATTTGCTCCGCAAGCTATGTCGCTAATTTAATGACGGAGTCTTCCATTTGTTGAACAGCAGAAATGTAGTCTGCTTGGAGATTTGCGGCAACACCGTCAAAATTCCGCAACCACTCTTGATGTTGGCGCATTTCATGTTCATACATACCCGAAGCAATATCCCGTCCATCTTGCACACCGCGTTCATACGCAGCTTTCATGTCATCTTCGAGAATCTGCTGTCGATATCGCTCCTCCTCGCGGCGTGCTTCCTCCTCAGGATCAAACAGCGGTTCTTCCTCATACTCGGGCGCACGATATTGATGCTCAATACGCGCAAGCAGTATGCGTTGCGATAATTTTGGAACGGTAATAATTGTTGTACCCATACCGACACCTCAACAAAAAACAAGGAGAAGAGAACGAAGACAATAGACGAGCATGAAACTCAAAGAGTACTTCTCAAGAACTATGCCAGTACAAACCACTACCCTTTTGCCGACGGGATTCTGCCACCGTATTCACAAGAATTTCACCAAATTACGTTTCCAAAGTGTTTTTCTCTGTTCAATTCTCAAAGACCTCAAGGCGGATCTATGCCATTGACCATTGTCGTTGCCGGCGGCACAGGCTTTATAGGAAAGACTATAGTTGCACAGTTGGCGAAAGAAAGCCACAATGTTGTCGTACTCACTCGGTCGGCAGTGCCTGCACCAACAATATCGAACAGCACTATTCGCACAGTGACATGGTCAGATGCTTCCCGCCAACACTCTCAGGATATGTGGCGCACGGAACTCGATACCGCCGATGCTGTTATCAATCTTGCCGGAGCAGGCATTTTCGATAAACGGTGGACACAACAACGCAAGCAGGAATTATTCGACAGTCGTATTCGTACAACAACCACTCTCGTTTCTGCCATGAGCAGCGCTTCGCGCAAACCGCAGTTGTTTATTTCTGCATCTGCAGTTGGCTACTATG
>DHLT01000087.1 GCA_002405405.1 Ignavibacteria bacterium UBA4661
AAGGTACATCGACAAGATCGACTACAAGCGGAATGAGCGAGAACAAACAAGTCAAACTATGTTCCGGAGATCGTAAAAATGAAACCCGATGTCCACCAGCTTCAAATCCCGAAGCGACAATTGCCGATACACCTGCCTTTTCCAAAGCAACGGCTTCCTCCACAGTGGTGGCAGTACCAATCGTTACAATATTCCTCGAGCGACACTCTGCGAGGATATCTGCGGAGGGAATACCATACACAAAACTAAAGATCGGAGGAGCTGACAATAACAATGCTTGTATCTGCTCATCGAAATGCTCTCCTGCATGAATAGGTCGAGGCGGTATTTCGATGCCTAACTCATCGAAATACGGCTGGAACAAGGTAACAAGGTGGTCATATTGTGATTCATCAAAGTCATTGACCTCTTCATCGCAATTGGAAACCCACAAATTGATATTAAACGGACAAGTTGTACGAGATCGGATATCGGCTATAGTTCTAGTAATTTCTTCAGGCGATAATACATTTGCTCCAAATGAGCCAACACCACCGGCATTGCATACCGTCACAACCAAATCTACCGATGAAAAACCTCCACCGAATGGTCCCTGTACAATCGGGTATTTGACTCCCAACAGCTTGGTTAAATCATTCTTCCACATACGAACCCTTGCAATCGCATATAAGTAGTTTTAGTCGCTTTTTTTACTTGTTCTTTTCTTGCCTTCCGGTGAAATGGCAATCTTTTCACTGCGCGTCATAGATTTAACGAAACTGACATGACGAAAACGCAATGCTGTCCAATCCGAATCAATCGCAACCTGACGTACCGTTTCCAAACCCAAACTACCGAGAGCTTCCCAGCCTGTATCACGGTTGAAATTACACGTATATTGTTTCGACGTGCCTTTCGGATAAGCAAACCAAATAATAGCATCATTGACAAGCTTGCCGCGCATCTTTTCGGCAAGTGTTTGAATTTCTTGTTGAGTAGTAACAAAACATAATGCGAATTCAATTGCATTCGCTGTCATTGCAGTTCGCACAGCGGTCTTCTCGGCAAATGCCTCAACAAGAACAGACAGATCTTCAGGAACATTGATAAGAACGACCTGATGAGCGTCTTTAAAGTTTAACTTCTTGAGGAGTGCATTCATCATGCTGATACTCCAAACGTATTTGAGAAAAGGGGCATGAGCGATTCTACCCGTTTAATTCAAGTTGGGATATGTAGGTATAGTCGTAAATCGTTCGTATTCTGTCCCAAAAGTTTTGACAAAACGACTCCAAAAGTTTTTGGTGTCATGATCGAAAATTTGCTCAATAGTTGTTTGTGCAGTTGCACGCGCTAAAAGCCATGCTTTTTCTTCTAATTCACGTTGTAGTTGTCCGGCGCCCGAACCGGAATATCCCACAAGGAACTTAAATTCATCGGGTGCCATTAACTCCGTTCGCAGGACATGAAGAATTTCCTCCAACGAACCACCCCACCAAATTCCTTCAGCAACTTCGACCGAACTTCGGATATACTGACCGGCACGATGCAGGCAATGGAGTGTATTCTCTTGTACGGGTCCACCCCAGTATAACGGAGTATGCACATCTGCCATTTCGGGCACCACATCGCTGACAAAAACATTCATCGGGCGGTTTAGAATATATCCGACTGTACCTTGCGGATGATGTTCCGTTAGAAAAATTACCGTGCGTTGAAAATTGGGATCCGATAAAAATGGCTCCGAGAGCATAAACTGCCCCGTACGCGGCGTAGTTTCGAGAATTGTGTGCATAAATTCAGATGAATACATATCAGAAAGAATCAACGTGCTATACAAAGCATCGCTACTACTGCCAAAGAGACGAAGTCTTTTTTTGCTTTCCTACTGAAGGAATTTGCAAAAAATTCTCTGCACTTATTCTTTTTACTATGATGATTTTTCGTTAAGAATAGCAATTACATCAGAGGGCTGAATGCTTTGAATACACAAACATTCCCTTACCGAACAAGACGAACATTCTGCTTTACCCTGCTCTATGATGTGCGCTTCTTTCCCCAATGCTCCCCAACGCCCAGCATGAAGAGGTCTTCGCGCAACATACAGTCCCACACAATGCACACCCAATGCAGCAGCGATATGAAGCGGACCCGTGCTAGCGGCAACAACTGCCTGAACACCGGAAATCAAGCCAATTAATTCATGCAATGTTAAGTCGCCACAGGCATTGACAATAGAACCTTGCATGATATGTGTAGCAATGACGGGTTGAGAAAAAAACTCCCGCAATTGCTCTCCCTCTACTTTTGAACCTGTAACAATGACACGCCAACCATGCGTACAAAGCAACTCTGCTAATGTCTGCCAGTGATGCAATGACCAGCGAGGAGCACTCCCTTGTGATAGTGGATGAATCACAGCTGTCCGTGCATATTCTGCCGTACTATATCGCGCAGGGAATCCTTCGCGAGCATAAAAACCATATAAATCGGGAATCTCTTCGAGAGTAGGAATGCTTACAGTATCGAACAATGGCTCTGCAAGACGACAATTCAACTGTGATTCATGCAGGGAAGAATTCTTCCGACCAACATTTACTAGATGGTTGCACAACCACCAGTGATACAATCGATGCGATGTACCAAGCCGCTCCGGTACTCTTATTTGCTTGGCAAGACGAGCTATGGCTTTATTCGGGAAAACATGAATCAGATGTGTGGCGTGATGCAGTGCTTCGCGGAGAGTGTGTTGGTGGTCGGTCGATCTTTCATCCCACACGAGAACAGAATCAATATGTGAAGAGCATTCTGCAATCGACGCTGTGTACGGGCGCACAAGCATGGCAATACGCGCCGAAGGAATATTCTTTCGTATCCAGCCCGCGAGCGGCAGTGTTAGCACAACATCGCCGATACCGTCAGTGCGACTCAAAATAATATGCGGTTCGGAATACTTCACACACGACCAACAATTAGATGTCGAGTTCCAATCGGGTCTGCGCACCATTGGGAATTTTCAAAAATTCTGCGCGAGTCATCAGTGCACGAATAATAAGGACACCACGACCACCGTCTAACAGCAAATTCTCCGGGTTAGTAGGATCGGGTAAAGAATCGGGATCGAAACCTGAGCCCTCGTCTTGTACCATCATCGTCAGTGTCGGATGCTCAAAGGAAATTTCAATCACAACAGATTTTGAAGTATCGCGTTTATTGCCATGTACAATGCCATTATTGACTGCTTCTGTTAAAGCAATCACACAATTAGAGTACTGCTCATCAGATAAACCAATCGACTGCGTACATTGACGCAAAAAAGGCTCGACATACTGCAAGTTAGAGGTACTGCTGGCAAGTGTAAGGCGATGTATCATAAAGCAATCTGAGAAGCAATCAGAAAAAAATCACGCAAGCAATGTGCAGAATTGGCAAGACACAAAGAAAACTGCATTATACAATATGAAAAACGTCTCGAATAGTGTGATGCCGCGAGAATATACAAACATTTTATGGTCGCCGTATCGCTTTTTGGAAATTCTATGCTCCAGAGTATAAATACGACCACATATTTATCATTACGGGAACTCTTCGCTTGAACTCATTGTGTATCTGCCTAAATTCGTCTATATTGCAAGTCTTTGGGCGTTTTTCGGAGCATTTCAACGACACTGTGCAATGGGTACTGTTGGTTGCTTCTATGACGACTCTCTCGAATACGTGCACATAATTCATTGTATTCCTACTCATTTATTTACATTTTCCGAGGAGACACCTGTGAAACAGGGTAAGATTGGTCCGATTCTGATTATTGTGCTTCCGCTACTTGCGGCGGCATACCTTTTGTGGCCCACCTATCGCGCCAGTAATTTGGAAAAAGAGCGTCAACGCTTTGTTGATGCCCGCGACAGCGTTGGATTGGCATCCTTTGACAAGACAAGTGGCGACGCTTTGCGCAAAGCACGCGAAGAACGCATCAAACTTGGTTTGGACTTGCGTGGCGGTATGTACGTAACACTCGAAATTGATGTTGTACGCCTACTCGAAGAAGCCGCGTCACGCGATGCCGCCGACGAACTTCTCCGTGAAGTCATCGAGAAAACACGCCAAATGGCAGAAACAACTGACGAAGAAGTCATGGATATCTTCAAGCGTAATTTTGACGCTCTTGCACGTCCGAAAGGCAAAACTCTATTGTCCTACTACGAGATTGCTGATCGTAACGCAGATGAAGCTGCCGTCTTAAAACGCCTTGGCGAGAATGTCAATCAAGCTATTGATCAAGCTATGGAAATTGTTCGTCGCCGTATTGATAAATATGGCGTAAGCGAGCCGACCATTCAAAAACAGGGTTCACGTCGTATTGTTGTTGAATTACCCGGTGTTGCCGATGAAAAAGAAGTTCGTTCGCTCTTGCAAACAACAGCACGTCTCGAATTCAAACTTGTTCGCAATAACGCAGAAATTGCTCGTGCCTTCGCACAAATCGATCAGTTGCTCAAAAACAAAGGTGTAATGCCGGTTGTTGCTGTTGATTCTACCAAGAAAGATTCAACCAAAGTCGTAGCCAGCGCAACAACCAAGGTTGATTCTACCAAAAAAGATTCAACCAAAGCAGATACTGCGAAGAAATCAGCTAATCCTATGGATAAATATGCGGGCTTGCCTCAAGAAGAGCAGGCAAAACGTTTCCGCGAAGATTATCCTTTCACATCGCTCTTCGTAGGATTTGTTGCTCCACCAAATGGTCAACCGCAACAGATTATCTTCAACAAAGAGATTTTCCAAAACAAAGAATTCCCCGAAGCAGATTATATCTTCCAAGTACCGGAAGCCAATGTTAAACAGGTAGAAGCAATTCTTGCTCGCCCTGATGTCAAGCGTATTTTGACAAATGAGTATGCTGTACATATTGCAGCAAAACCTGATCGTCGTGGTGCACAAGATGTACCGGGTCAAGGCATCTTCGAAATGTATGGCACCAAAGGCGATGCAGAGCTGACCGGTGATGTCATTACCAATGCTCTTGCAACCTTTGATCAGCAGACTAATCAGCCCGAAGTTATTATGGATATGAGCGCTGATGGTGCAGAACGTTGGGCACGTATCACCGGTGCAAATATTAAAAAACGCGTTGCTGTTGTTCTGGATGATCGTGTATATACCGCTCCGACAGTACAGAATAAAATTACCGGTGGTCGCTCGCAGATCACAGGATCGGCAAATATCGAAGAAGCAAAACTTCTCGAAATCATCTTGAAAGCCGGTGCGCTTAAAGCACCTCTTAAAGTTGTTGAAGAGCGTGTTATCGGTCCTTCGCTTGGTGAAGACTCCATCCGCAAAGGTGTGATTTCTACTCTCGCGGCGGCGGCATTGGTTGTTCTCTTCATGGCATTGTATTATGCGGCTGGCGGTTTGATTGCAGATGTTGCAGTACTCATCAATATTCTTCTGATTATTGCGCTCTTAGCGGCATTCAAAGGTACGCTCACACTGCCCGGTATTGCAGGATTGATCCTGACCCTTGGTATGGCGGTGGATGTGAATATTCTGATTTACGAACGTATTCGCGAAGAATTGTATCGTGGTCGTACTTTGCGTGCGGCAGTTGACGAAGGGTTCAAACGTGCTTTTGGTGCAATTATTGACTCGAACATCCTGACCGTCATCACGGGTATCATTCTCTTCAAAATTGGTACGGGTCCGATTCAGGGCTTTGCGGTTACACTGATTATCGGTGTCTTGATGACGCTCTTTACAGCAATTACCGTATCGCGCGCTATCATTGAATTGCGTCTTGCAGGTGGTTTGAATGAGTTTAACTTCGGACAAGATCCTAAGTTTATTCCTGCAAGCAAATAAGCCCGTTTCTTTCCATTCTTCCGCAACTTATTTTTTCGCATATCATGGAATTTTTTCACGGAACAAAAATTGACTTCTTGAGCAAGCGCGCGATGTTCTTTTTCTTGTCGCTTGCCATTAATGTACTCGGCATTGTCTTTGTCTTCGTTGCAAAACCGGAATTCGGTATTGACTTCGTTGGTGGAACAGAGCTGGCTGTACGCATTCAGGGTGCAGCAAACCAAACAGATAAGGTTCGTCTTGCAATGGATAATGCCAAATACACAAATACACAAATCAAATCCTATGGTCAGCCCGAAGAGTATCTGATTCGTGTACCTAATTCTGCGGCACTTAATCTGACACAATCACTGACACAAGCATTGCAAACGCAATTTCCACAGAACACCATTACCGTTCTGAAAACCAACACCATTGGTCCAAAAGTCGGTGCTGAACTGCGCCAAGACGCTATTCTTGCTGTAGGTCTTGCTATTGTTGCAATTCTTGCCTATGTCGCATTCCGATTTGACTTTCTCTTCGGTTTGGGCGCGGTAGTTGCGTTGATACACGATGTTATTTTGGCGGTAGTTTTATCGGTTGCTTTCAATAAACTGCACATCATTCATTTGGAAATTAACCAAGATATTATTGCCGCTATCCTGACAGTACTTGGTTTCTCGATCCATGACAAAGTGATTATCTTCGATCGTATTCGCGAGAATCGTGACAAAAACAAAAATATGACATTGCTTGAACTGCTGAACTTGTCAATTAACGAAACATTGAGCCGCACAGTCAACACTGTAATGACTGCCGCTCTTGTACTGCTCGTGATTGTTGGCTTTGGCGGCGAAGTATTACAAGGATTTGCCTTTGTCATGCTCGTGGGCTTTGTAACAGGTGTGTATTCATCGGTATATGTTGCAGGTTCATTTGTTGTGTGGTATCTTGAGAATATCCGCAAAATCGATGTAGCTCATGTAGCTCACACCGTTGCTCTCAAAGCACGTGCATAAGATCCGTGCTGTACAATAAGCAAAACCTGTTTTGATTCTTGATTTACCCCATAGGAGATTACCCCAATGACACTTACTCGACATCTCGCTCACGCGCATATTGGTGTTGCTTTATTAGAAAAGCATGTTACAGGCGGACCGCAAGCAGTAGAGTTCGGCACATTAGTGCGTGATTTTCTCGCACAAGGTGGCAAGCATTTGGTGGTAGATATAACGGGTGTAGAAGCAATGAATAGTTCCGGCTTGGGAATGCTTGTTGGAGCAGTAACAACCTTACGTAAAGCACAAGGTAAAATTGTTCTTGCGTGCGTGCCGCCTATCGTACAGAACCTTTTGACGATTACGCGACTGAATACGGTCTTCGAATCGTATAGTTCGGTCGAAGAAGCGGTATCGGCGGTGCAAGGATAGGTGTAGAGTACAAACAACACAAGGCGAGACGCAAGTTTCGCCTTTCTTTTTGCCCGAAGAGTGTGTCGGCTATGCCATGAAAAGTGTGATATTCACCCTATTGATCTTTCTTTCTCAGTTATTCTTTTTTATCTATGAGTGTACAGATTATCGTTGGTGCCCAATGGGGCGATGAAGGCAAAGGGAAAATTGTTGATCTTATGAGCGAACAAGCAGAAGTGGTCGCACGCTACCAAGGCGGTGCTAATGCTGGGCATACTATTGTCATCAATGGCAAGAAATATGTTTTGCACTTGATTCCTTCGGGCATTCTTCATGACGATGTTCAATGCGTTATTGGCAATGGTGTCGTGATTGACCCGATTGCTCTTTTGCATGAAATCAAAACACTCGAAGATAATGGCATTAGCATCAAGGGGCGACTCTTTATTAGCCATCGCGCTCATTTGATTATGCCTTACCACAAAATGCTTGATGTTGCTCGCGAGAAATCCTCCGGTAAAGCTATCGGTACAACCGGACGTGGTATTGGTCCCGCTTATATTGATAAAGCAAGTCGTGTTGGTATTCGCATTGTTGATTTGCTCGATCGCACTATTCTGGAAGAGAAACTCCGCACCAATCTTGCCGAGAAAAATGTTCTCCTTCGTCGTATGTACGACATTGATGGTTTGGATGTTGAAAAGATTGTTGCCGAGTATGTCGAATTCGATAATCTGATTGACGAATACATTACTGACACCACTGTTCTCTTGCATAACGCAATCAAAGAAGGTAAAAATGTTTTGCTCGAAGGAGCACAAGGTGCATTACTCGATATGGATCATGGCACTTATCCATTTGTAACAAGTTCCAATCCGACTAGTGGCGGCGCTTGTACGGGACTTGGCGTGCCGCCAACAGCAGTTGATACTGTTATCGGTGTCGTAAAAGCATATTGTACTCGCGTGGGCAATGGACCTTTCCCTACGGAACTTAATGATGCTGTAGGTGAGGAACTCCGCCGTGTTGGACATGAATTTGGAGCAACTACAGGTCGCCCTCGTCGTTGCGGTTGGCTTGATATTCCGGCACTAAATTATTCCGTCATGGTCAATGGTATTACTGACTTTGCATTGACTAAGCTAGATGTACTGAACGATTTCGCTGAAATCAAATTAGCAATCGGCTATAGCGTTCATGGCAAACGTACCAAGTTTTTCCCGGCTGACGTGCAAACACTAGAAAAAGTTGAGGTTGAATATGAAACGCTTCCCGGATGGCAGTGTTCGCTTGCCGGCATTCGTGAATATGATGCACTTCCACAAAATGCACGTGCCTACATCGAACGGATCGAAGAGCTAACCGGCGCACGTGTGGCAATGGTTTCAACCAGCCCTGATCGGGAAGACACAATCATACGCAATTGATACTTATATCATGAAATATACCCAGCATTACAGCGAAACACTCCGTTTGGCTTTTCCTGTTATGGTAGTACAGGCAGGGCAAATGCTCGTACAAGTTGTGGATGCAATGATCGCCGGACGACTTGGTACAAATGAACTTGCCGCAGCTTCGTTTGCACATAATCTCTTTAGCATCGGCTTTGTCTTTGCTCTTGGTTTTACCGGTGCTCTGACCCCATTAGTTGGTGAAGCCGCCGGTGCAAATAATCACGAACGTATCGGCTATTGGATGCGCAATGCTGTGCGTACCAATACACTCTTTGTCGCCGTGCTATGCTTGATTATGGCTATTGTGGCATGGTGTATGCCATACATGGGACAGGAACCGCAAGTTGTCGCTCTTGCACAACCCTATTTCCTCATTTTTGTTGCCTCGTTACCATTCTTTATGGTGTTCTACACGGGCAAACAATTCGCTGAAGGACTATCTAATACCAAAGCGGCAATGCGCATTACTGTTTGGACGAATATTTTGAATGTGGGTTTGAGTTATGGCTTGGCGCATGGTTCTTTGGGCTTACCGCGTCTCGGAGTTAATGGCATTGCTATCGGTTCGCTTTTAGCACGAGGTGGTGCCGGCATACTCCTGTGGTGGTCATTGCGGCGCGATAAGCAATTATCCGACATCATGCGTCATTTTGGTTCTGCGAAACCGGATAGAGCAGGTATGCGACGACTCACACAACTTGGCTTACCTATTGCCGCGCAACATCTCACTGAAGTCACTGCTTTTGCACTCGGTGCCGTAATGATGGGCTGGCTGGGCGCACCCATGCAGGCGGCTCATCAAATTGCGATCGGACTTGCAAGTTTGACGTTTATGATGTGCGCGGGCGTAGGCTCTGCAGCAACTATTCGTATCAGCACCTTACGTGGGCAACAGCAATATGGCGCATTGTATTCTGCGGGTATTGCTTCTTTTGTCATTGTCATCAGCATGATGCTTTGTGCCGCCGGTGCTTTTGTAATAGGCAAGGATATTCTCGGTCTGCTTTATACCAATGATCCTCTCGTACTCTATAATGTTGCCGGACTTTTTTTGGTAGCGGCAGTTTTTCAAATTTTTGATGGGCAACAAGTTGCCGCCCTTGGCGCACTCAAAGGACTTGCTGATGTACGTATCCCTACGATTGTTACCTTCGTGGCCTATGTGGTCATCGCTATTCCTACCAGCTATGTCCTTGGCTTTGTTGTTGGGTGGCATGGCATAGGTGTATGGCTTGGGTATGTTGCAGGGCTTGCTGTATCAGCGGTGTTACTCACGGTACGCTTTCTTGCTTTGACACGCACGCGATAGATCACTTACTTTGTTACACATATTGGTTGGCGGTATATGACTGCATCGCTCTGGTTTGCTTCGACGCGCCCTAAAACACTGCCTGCGGCGGTAGTACCTGTTCTTTTAGGTTCTGCCAGCGCATGGTATCATGGGGAATTTTTGTGGTGGGTTGCCTTTGTTGCGTGTGTATGTTCACTACTCATTCAAATTATCACCAATTTTGTGAACCAAGTGTTCGACTTTCGCAAAGGTGCCGACACTGAAGCCCGCGTAGGCCCGATGAATCCCGTTGCAATAGGGTTAATTTCCGACCGCTTCATGCTTCGCGTGGCAATGGCTTTGACTCTACTCACCTTTTGTTTGGGATTACTGCTCGTGTGGCGAGGTGGCATTCCCATTTTGGCAATTGGTATCGTATCATTAGTCTGCGCGTATTTGTACACGGCAGGTCCTGCACCGCTTGCATACAAGGGTTTAGGTGATGTGTTTGTATTCATCTTTTTTGGTATTGTTGCTGTCTGCGGAACGCACTATGCACATACTTTGACTTTATCGTGGGATGTCCTTTGGCTTTCCTTTGCACCCGGGGCAATTTCTTGTAATATCTTAACCGTAAATAATATCCGCGATGCTGAAACCGATGTCCTTGCTAACAAGCGAACGATTCCCGTGCGTTTTGGAGTGGATTTCGGAAAAGCATTGTATGGAGTCATGATGCTTCTTGCTTTTGCTGTTCCCTTCGGCTTAGCTCTTTGGGGAATGCACCCTATCGTGTGTTTAGTGTGGGGGTTGGCACCCAATGCTCGCGCGCTTTATCAACAAGTACATACTCTTCAAGGACCGTCCCTCAATCCTGTACTTGCCGATACCGGTAAACTTCTCGCTCAGTATGGTATTGTCCTCACCATCTTGATTGTTGTTGCAGGGTGGATGCGATGAATGTAGATTTTTTGATTCGGTTGTTTTAACCCGTTCGCTGAGCCTGCGCCGCCTTGAGCTTGTCGAAAGGTCGAAGCGCGGTGAGAGATTGCCGTACTTCGACAAGCTCAGCACAGTGCGCTCATTGCATTCCGCTCGCAGTGACGATAGTTGCTTATGGGCGAATGCAATTCGCCCCTACGAATTTTCGTTGAACTTGACCCGCAATCCCACCGCCTGTGCTTGTTGGTGTGGTGTCATTGCGAGCGAAGCGCGGCAATCTGCATGATGTGGTTTTCAATTGAGAGCAGGGCATTGAGAGTTGCGGGTCAAGCCCCCGCAATGACGAAAAAAACAAAAACAGGTTGCAGAGGCGAACCACTTGCCTTGAGCTTACCGAAGGGTGTGTTCGCCCGATGTAAAAATGGTCTCGAACACAACCACCTTCTATCACCATATCAACACACACATCTTTGTTCTTGGATAATGAAATGTGCTGTGGTAGTTTCCCGAATAGTAAGCAGTGATGTTTCCTCTCGATTCGTTTCCTCTCGATTCGTTTCCTCTCGATTCGTTTCACCCCAAATAAACACAATTATCATTGTCATTTTTCTCGTAAGCTTTTTTCCACAACACAAGGACAGCCCTATGCACACTACTACTGTACATCGCAAGATTCAAACCTCACCCTCGCTCCTGCTCCTCGCACTGCTCATCGTACTTGCACCATGGCAACTCATTGCCCAAAACCCAACGACAGGCATGTCTGCAACCAGTGTGCTGGGGCAAGCAAACTTTACATCGGGCGCGGAAAATGCCGGTGGTACAGTTACGGCGACAAGTCTGCGAAATCCCCGAGGTCTCGCTATCGATCCTGCTACCGGCAAAGTGTTTCTCGCAGATTATCGTAACAACCGTGTACTACGTTATACATCTGCACAGGCACTGCAAACAAACGGCTCTGCTGAAGCTGTTTTCGGTCAGCCAAATATGACATCAAGCACTGGAAATAATGGCGGTATTTCTGCGAGTACATTGAGTGGTCCTACCTGTGTAGCGATAGATGGTTTAGGAAATCTCTATGTTGCGGATGCCTCTAACAACCGTATCCTGCGGTATGCGAATGCGGCAACGGCGGTAAGCGGCACGGCGGCAACGGTGGTCTTCGGTCAGCCAAACATGACATCCAATACAGCGAATAATGGCGGACTCTCAGCCAGTACTCTAGATTTTCCTCCTGAGATAGCAATCGATAATGCGGGTAATCTCTATGTAACAGATTATAATAACAACCGTGTCCTGCGTATTGCCAATGCCTCGACCACTAATGCTAATGCCGCACCCGCCCAAGCCGTCTTCGGTCTGCCAAACATGACATCGAATACAGAAAATATTGGAGGGCTATCTGCAAGTACACTGACTCGTCCATTCGCTATATATAGATCGGTATC
>DHLT01000219.1:0-1651 GCA_002405405.1 Ignavibacteria bacterium UBA4661
ATTATCGACAACACGACATCGCGTGGTCGCACAGTGCGTTTCAACTATCAGGGCGACATTTATAAAGTACTTGACCGCATTGGTCTGATGCCATTGCCGGAATATATCAAACGTGAAGCAACAGAGATGGATAAAGAGTCGTATCAAACCATCTTTGCTCAGCATGTAGGGTCGGTGGCTGCTCCGTCGGGCGGATTGCATTTCACCAAAGGACTTCTTAAAAAACTCGAAGAAAAGGGTGTGAAGATT
The DNA here is from genome assembly GCA_002405405.1 of Ignavibacteria bacterium UBA4661. GTDB lineage: Bacteria > Bacteroidota > Ignavibacteria > Kapaibacteriales > UBA4661 > UBA4661. The sequence continues at coordinate 250 of DHLT01000219.1, forward strand.
GCTCGTATTACTCTTCATATTGGGCATGGAACATTTTATCCGGTTGATGTGGAAGACTTGACAAAACACAAAATGCACTCGGAATATTTTGAGCTGAATAAAGAAGCGGTAGAAACGATCAATAAAGCGTTGAAATCGAAAAAGAAAGTGTGGGCATGTGGTTCAAGCGTAGCCCGCTCGTTAGAATCAAGTGTTTTGACAAGCGGTACCGTGAAAATCAATCGTGGTTGGACGGATAAATTTATTTTCCCACCGTATGATTTCAAAATTGTGAGTGGTTTGATCACTAATTTTCACCCGCCAAAATCTACGCTCATGCTTCTTACAGCCGCTTTTGCCGGTAAAGACAATATGCTGAAGGCATATCGTAAAGCTCTCAAGTCGGGATATCGGTGGTATGCCTATGGTGATTCTCTCTTGATTATCTAAGGAAATTATGGAAGGTGCAGGTGCAGTATGTTGTCCTGCATTGCTTTGTGTATTTTTACAACCATGCTCATTGCATTTTGTTCAATGAGCATGGTTTTTTGTTTTGCTGTATCATTTTTGTTGTATGAATCATCCCTTATCTGAACAAGAAATTCAGGTTTTGCCTGATTTTATTGCTAATCAAATTGCCGCCGGTGAAGTGGTACAACGACCGGAGTCAGTGGTCAAAGAATTAGTCGAAAATGCACTTGATGCTGGGGCGACAACGATTGCTGTAGTCGTTCGACAATCAGGCAAACAGTTGATTCATATCGTTGATAATGGTAAAGGAATGGGCAAGGCTGATCTTATGCTTGCCTTAAAACGTCATGCAACAAGCAAAATTAAAACAGCAGAGGATTTACATAAGATTGTAACATTGGGCTTTCGTGGTGAAGCACTCGCCTCAATTGCTTCGGTCGCAAGTATTGAAATTCGTTCTAAGCGTGCGCAAGATGATCTCGGTTGGAAACTTATGGCAAAACCCAACGAAGAAGAGGTGCGTGAACCCTGCCAAGTGGATGTTGGGACACAGATCTTTGTAAGAAATTTGTTTTATAATGTTCCGGCACGAAAAAAGTTTTTACGTTCTGATCTTACAGAATTCCGGCATATCGCTGATACCATGACCAAATTTGCGTTGGCACATCCCCACATTCGATGCACATTCTACGACGATGACGCTTTGATTTTTGACGTGCACCCAAGTGATTTACGCGGACGTATTGTTGCGCTCATGGGAGAAAGTAATGCTTCTCGGATGATTTCTGTCGAACATAGTACACCACTTGTTACCGTACGTGGTTTTGTTAGCTTGCCTCAGTTTGCGTCAAAGGCACGAAGCGATCAATATCTTTTTTTGAATGGACGCACTATTATTAATCGCCAAATCAATCATGCTGTAATGAGTGCCTTTGAGCATTTGATTACCCAT
>DHLT01000219.1:1743-2167 GCA_002405405.1 Ignavibacteria bacterium UBA4661
AATCAATCATGCTGTAATGAGTTCCTTTGAGCATTTGATTACCCATGCTTCCTATCCGGCATTTATCATTTTTATTGAGGTTGATCCCACTCGTGTAGATATTAATGTGCATCCTCAAAAACATGAAGTGAAGTTTGATGATGATCGTACTGTGTATTCTGCAGTACGCGAAGCAGTGGTCGCGGCTTTACGACAAGCTGATATCGTTCCAATGGCAACATTTCGTCCGTTTGATCCGACGCAACAACGTGAAAGTTTGCAATTAGTCTCACCGACACAGTCGCAGGATAGTAACAATAGTGGAGAGACAATCCTGGTGAATCGCTTGACAGGCGAGATTCTTTCTTCCCCATTGGCACATGGGGGACTCGACTCAGCAATCAGAAACGAGCAGCAACGTACAGTAATCAACTCTGAATCCGAT
>DHLT01000219.1:2350-3062 GCA_002405405.1 Ignavibacteria bacterium UBA4661
GCATACGAAGTGCTGTTTGGACAAGAGCAAAGTAGGCAAGCTGCCCCGTCCATGTCACAAATACTACATCCTGGAGAAAGTCAACAAGCTCTTTCCGGTGCTCAAACACTATTTGGTGAGGAGCGTGGTGGATTAGAGCAAAAAATACCTTTTGTCTATCAATTGCATCGCAAGTATATCCTTTTACCTGTACAAAAAGGATTGCAGGTTATCGATCAGCACATTGCACATGAACGCATTTTATATGAGCGTGCACTGAAAGCAATGAACCGTGAGTACAAGTATGCACAAGAACTTCTTTTTCCGGTGGAGATTTCCATTACCCCTGATGATGCCGTAGTCTTTAGTGAAATAGAGGATGAATTAGCAGAGTTGGGGTACCATTGTCAATATGATTCTGCGAAACATGTTTTGTCGATGACATCCATCCCCCAAGATGTTTCAACAGGTAAGGCGTGGCAATCCTTGCAAGAATTATTTGAGCAATATCGAGAGTATGCTGAGGTACGCCATACGGGATTACGCGATAATGTAGCAGCATCTTTTGCATGTCGTGCTTCCATTAAAGCAGGAGATTATTTGTCGCAGGAACAAATGCAAACTATGGTTCGAGATTTGTATGCGTGTGCAATGCCATATGTTTGTCCTCATGGACGACCAGTTATGATTGATTTACGTACAGAAGAGTTCGACCGTCGTTTTGGGAGAACCG
>DHLT01000266.1:0-17802 GCA_002405405.1 Ignavibacteria bacterium UBA4661
GTTTGGCAAATAATGAGCATGTGTCCTGTGGCGGTTTTGCAACTTGTCCGACCTGCTCTTCCGATGCTAATCCTGAATTTTCAAATGGCGTAACGGTTCTGCTTCCGAATGCGGTGTGGCAATCATCGGGAGTGAAAAATTATCATATTTACAATCAGTACACGATCCGCGTCAAACGTCGCGATGCCGTGAAAAACTTCTTGAAAGAAAAAGGCATTGGTAGCGAAGTGTATTACCCTGTTCCCTTCCATCGCCAGGAATGTTTTGCCTACTTAGGTGCAAAGAATGAAGACTATCCGGTGGCAAATTGTCTTGCCGATACAGCTCTTTCTCTGCCGATTTATCCTGAACTTGTTCCCGCACAAATCGAATATGTTGTGGCAATGATTGCCGAGTTTATGAAGGGGTAATCATCCTCTATGTTGTAGGAAAAACCGAGTGCGGAATACTGTGCTCGGTTTTTTTGTGGGGTGTATTTGCTGCATAATGCGAATTTTTGCCACTACCCCCATTGTCCAAAAACGAACACCACGTACAAAGTAACTGTACGATTCCGAACAGTTGATATACCGAGCCGCCACGCTGCCATTTAACAATATCTGCCCAGAATCGCATAAAATCGACATGTGGAGCATTAACAATTCGCCGAAGTGCTTCGTGTGGGGTTTTGGCATACTTCTTTACCAATCATCACAAAGAATCTGCTCTGCACTCTTTTTTATAAAAGATTATTTCGTGAACACTTTTTCCTGTTGTCCCATGTTTCGTACATACTTCCTAACAGCATGGCGTACCTTGCTTCGCCAACGCGGATATTCTGCTATTAATATCATTGGGTTGTCGGTGGGGTTAGCCGCATGTATTCTGCTTTTTTTGGCAGTACAAAATGAGTTGTTGTACGATCATCATCATGCCGATACTGATCGGCTTTTTCGGTTAGCACAGGTCAATATGTCGGAGCGTGGCAAAGTAAGCAATATTCTAATGCCACTGCCAGAGTCACCAATGGTAAAAGCCGAAATCCCTGAAATAGAGTATTCTGCACGCATAGCGGGATTGGGAAGCATTGCTGCAACGATTCAAACCAGCGGTGGTACACCCAAAACACTTATGATTAATGCGATGACCGCTGATGCAGATTTTTTCAAAATGTTGAGTTATAAATTTATCGAGGGTGCACCTGCCACAGCATTGACTTCGGTGAGTTCGGTTGTATTGTCACAAGAAGAAGCACAGCGCTTTTTTGGTACCGGTCCTGCATTAGGTAAAACATTTTCTGTGGTCTTAGAAGGGGTTCGGCATGATTTGGTGGTAGAGGGTGTTATTGAAAATCCTCCCGTCAATGACAGTTATACACCTGCTGTAGTATTTCGGACCGAACTTCTGCCTTGGTATGGCATATCACAAGACAAATGGGATAATATCTGTTGCGAAACGATAGTAAAATTACGCACGGGTGCAAGTCGTCAAGCTGTGAATCAAAAGCTTCATCAATTTGCCCAAAAACATTATGCTCAGCAGATCGAAGAAGGCAAAACGATTGGCATCAAACCCGATGAAAATGGCATCTATCTTACGCAGTTTTTGCAGAGCTATACCGATATGCACTTTAATACGGAGATACCAGTCCAATCATGGGGGGCGAGCAAAAGTTCAGTATATGTGCTTGCCGGTATTGGTTTGCTGATTTTGATGATTGCCTGCATCAACTTTGTGAATCTTTCGATTGCTCGTTCGCTCACTCGTGCCCGTGAAGTTGGTGTGCGTAAATCGCTTGGCGCAAGCAAAAAGGACATTGTGTGGCAGTTTATGGGTGAAGCAGGTTTTATTGTGATGATTGCGTTTGTCTTGAGTATTGGTCTTAGTGAATTATTGCTTGGGCAGTTCAATACGTTGATTCAAAAAAAACTAACCTTGTCGGGTGGGGTTAATTCATTTTTTATTGGCACAATGATGAGCGTTGTTTTGCTCACGATGCTGGGTGCAGGCGGCTATCCGGCATTTTATATCGCACGATTTGAAGCATCGATTGCACTAAAAGAATTGACACGGAGCACCAAAACATCATTTATACGCAGTATGCTGGTCATTATGCAATTCACGATTGCTGTGGTATTGATTTGCTCTACGATTGTCATGCGCGAGCAAATGCAGTATATGGTCAAAAAAGATTTGGGGTTTGCCAAAGATCAATTGATTGCTATTCCACTGGGTGATGGTGGTGCCGCAATACTCAAACGCCTGACAAATGAATTGCACTCGGTGGGGTTTGTCCAATCAGTGGCAGGTTCATCGGAGAATATAGGGCGAGGCTTAGATGGCTCGTTGTATGCCAGCAAAATCGGTACGATTGATCGCGGCAAAGTTATTCGCTACAATCATTTAACAGGAAGTCCCAACTATGCGCAAACACTTGGTATTGCTGTACTCGCGGGTAGTGATATTACTGACAATCATAATGATCGTGAAGTCCTGATCAACGAAGCAATGGCACGTCAAATGAGCGATGTGTATGGTGCACGACCATTGCACGAAATTATCGGAATGAAAATTGGTGCCGATAGCAATGCACCGCGTATTGTCGGGATTGTCAAAGATTATCACTTTCGTGCATTGCGCGAACATATCGAGCCACTGATTGTATCTCCGAGCAATGCTGTTGATGGCTATCGCTATGCTTTTGTTAGGGTGTCGGGTGATATGACATCGAGCAATATTGCAATGATGGTGGAAACACTCAAGCAGGTGTGGAATAAAGTACAGCCAGACAAAGAATTTCGAGCATCATTTGCCAATGAAAATATCGAGCGATTGTACCGTAATGAACAGCGCATCAACAAACTCGTAACAACCGGTTCAGGTGTAGCGATTTTGCTTGCATGCACAGGATTATTTGCACTCACTACGCTCATCGTAACGCAACGTACCAAAGAGATTGGTATTCGTAAAGTACTAGGTGCAAGCGAGTGGAGTATTGTTCGACTCTTGATTGCAGATTTTGCGCAGTTGGTGGGCATGGCTATTGGTGTGGCTCTGCCGCTGGCATGGTATGCGATGAATTCATGGATACAAGACTACATGTACCGTATTACGCTTACCCCAACACTCTTCGTGGTAGGCGGTGCCATTGCATTATTGATAGCTGTTCTGACCATCAGTATGCAGGCACTGCGCGCAGTGCGCATCAATCCTATACAAGCACTCAAAACAGAGTGATAAGATCGCAAGCCGACTGTTCGTTTTCCGTGATAATTCTTTTGAGATTTTTTCTTTTCACCATTTTGATTTAGGTGGTTTCCATGATCCAGACAACCTTCAAAACTGCATGGCGCAATTTGTTGCGGAATAAATTTTTTGCAGGGCTGAATATCCTTGGCTTGGCACTCGGTTTGGCGGTGTGCATACTCATTGCTACATGGGTGTATGTGCAGTGGAGTTTCAATCGTGGGCATGTTAACGAAGACCGCTTGTTCCGTGTTATGCGGACGATCACGACACAAGGCAAATCACCTATTACAACATTTTCGAATTCTGTTGCACTCAATCTTTATCTGAAATCAGAAATTCCGGAAGTAGAAAAAGCAACGATCATTTTTCAGAGTGACTTTGCTGTGCGCTATACTGATAAGCCACCGATCAATGTAACCCGTGTGCTGTGTACCGATGAAAATTTTACCCAAATGTTTTCCTTTCAATTCCTTGCAGGTGACCCGACAACATGTCTTGTCAATAAATCATCGGTGGTTTTAACAGAATCAACAGCAAAGAGAATTTTTGGTGATGAAAATCCTATGGGTAAAGTAATTCTCTTGGATAACAATCTGCAAGCAGTTGTAAGCGGTATTGTTGCCGATCCGCCACGGACATCGCAAGTGTATTTCAATATGGCGGTGCGAGCAGATTACACAATAACGTTTTATCAAAGAAATCAGAATCAATGGGACAATAATTGGCCCAATACATACATTCTTTTGCGACCGGGTGCAGAAATTGCTGCATTACAAAGCAAACTTGAGCATTTGCTTGAAGACAAGATTAAAACTGTTGGTGTAAAACAAACATTGTCATTCCAAACAATCAAAGATCAGTATTTGTGGAATCGTTTTGAGAACGGAAAGCCTGTGGGTGGGCGTATTGAGCAGATACGCAACTTTACAATTATTGCCTTACTCGTATTAGGCATTGCGGCAATCAACTTCATGAACCTCTCCGCTGCTCGAAGCATGAGTCGTTCACGCGAAGTGGGTGTACGCAAGTCAGTAGGAGCAACACGGTCAATGATATTTCGGCAGGTTTTGATTGAGTCAGTGATTACTGCCTTTATGGCATTGCCATTTGCATTACTCTTTGCAGAGCTAACTATGCCTCTCTTGCGCTCGGTGATGTGGGCTTCTTTGCGTCCTGCAGTGCTGATTCCCTATACTGTACCGGTATTTTGGGCGGGAATCATCCTTGTTACGCTCTGTACAGGCTTGTTGGCAGGGTTGTATCCTGCATTGGTATTGTCACGGTTTAATGTGGTGGCTATTCTCAAAGGCACGACAAAATCCGGCAAAGGTGCTCTACTCTTTCGACGTGTTCTAGTTGTGTTTGAATTCTCTGTTGCCATTGTCTTTATCATTGCAATGGCAGTGATGTATCGCCAAATGGAATATGTTCGCACGAAAAATATTGGTGTCGAGAAAGACCACATTCTTACCATGACATTAGGTCAAATGAGCCATAACAAATGGGAAGCATTTCGTGCAGAACTCAAACAATCGCCACTCGTGGAGAATGCCGCATACTCGCAGATTTCGCCGATCAATGTGGGTAGTGATACATGGGCATTGGAATGGCCCGGTAAAAAGCCCGATGAACGTCTGACCGTGTATCAAGTGTGGGGTGGGTATGATCTCATCGAAACGCTTGGGCTAACACTTCTCGATGGACGGACATACAGGAAGGATGCTGTGCTGGATACCAATAATTACATCTTCAACGAAGCGGCAGTCAAGGCGATGGGGCTTGCGAAAGAACCACTCCGCCAACAAATCAAATGGGGCAATAATACACCGGGCGAAATCATTGGCGTGATTAAAGATTACCATTTGCACTCGATGAAAAATGGCATCGAGCCACTCATGATTAAGCTCAACACGCCGGATAGCGTAAGCGGTCTTGTCTATGTTCGGATGAAGTCCGGCGTGGTTGGTGGTGTACAAGCTGAAGACAATGTCGGCAGAAATACCCCTTTGCAAACAGCCATTGAAACCATGCGGACACTCTCTGCAAAGTATCAACCGTACACACCTTTTGAATATGAATTTCTCAATCGAGAGTACAATGACATGTACTTCGGCGAGCAGGTCGAGGGCAAGCTCTCTACCTTCTTTGCAAGTGTCGCACTCTTCATCTGCTGTTTGGGTTTGCTTGGTCTTGCGACCTACACCGCCGAGCGCAGAACCAAAGAAATCGGTGTTCGCAAGGTGCTGGGTGCAAGCATTCAGGACATCATCATTTTGTTGTCGAAAGACTTCATGATCTTGGTAGCAATTGCCTTTGTGGTCGGTTCACCGATAGCGTACTACTTTGTGAATAAATGGCTTGAAGACTTCAAGTATCGTATCGACTTCAATGCCAGCACCTTCATGTTCGCGGGTGTGTGTGCAGTGGTGATTGCCTTCTTCTCGGTAGCATGGCAATCATGGAAAGCGGCAACCGTTAATCCCGTGCAGTCGATCAAGACAGAATAAAAATATCTCTCCTCTTTTTATCAAGGTATCCTATCATGACCGGAATATATTTCACTATCGCATGGCGCAATTTGGTGCGCAACAGAGGTATCGGTAGTATCAATATCATTGGGCTGAGCATCGGCTTGGCTTGTTGCTTGCTGATTACACTCTTCGTTTTTGATGAGATTACTTACGACCGTTTTCATGCGAATTATGACCAGTTGTACCGCATCAAATGTGCGGTCAAAGACCCCAATGAACCGGGGCGTTCGCTCGGTATTGCAGGTATGATACAGGGTCCGACCTACAAAGAAATGATTCCCGAAATCGAGGATTACAACCGCTTGCGCACTTACACGCTCAATGTGCGAGTCGATAGCAATAACTATGAGGAGTCGGCATACTGGACAGATCCGAATTTTTTTCAGATGTATTCCTTTCCTCTTCTCTTTGGTTCATCGGAAACAGTGCTGAAAGGACAAACATCCATCGTGATTACCGAAAAAATTGCACTGAAGTATTTCGGTACGGTGTCTGCTGTTGGCAAAACAATTGAGTTGGATCAACGAGGCGTAGGGGAGTTTGTTCCATTCACGGTGAGCGGTGTTGCGAAGAATCCACCGGATAATTCGTCGATACAATTCTCTTTGCTCATGCCGATTCAATTCATCGAGAAGCAAGAGCACAAGGGCTGGAATATGTTGTCATGGAATACCTTTGTGAAAATTCGTTCGGGAGCTGACATTATAAGTATTGAGTCGCGGATGCAACAAATCTATCTGAACAAAGCCGCCGCAGAGATAGAGAGAGAGCGTAAAAATGGTTGGGATGGCGATATGACCTGGGGTGTGCAGGCAATGCGCAATATGCACTTGCAAAATGAATTCGGCGACTATGGTAATGACAAAGTCAGCAACCCAAAATACTCGTACATCTTGGGGGCAATCGCGCTCTTTATTCTTCTCATTGCGTGCATCAACTTTGTGAATTTATCCTTAGCACAATCGCTCAAACGTGCTAAAGAAATCGGTGTACGTAAAGCAATGGGTAGCAAGCGGAGAGAAATTTTCTTGCAGTTTATTGCGGAGTCGGCATTGATGACAACCATAGCATTTGTGGTGGCATTGGGTATTGCTGAAATCGTTCTGCCGCTCTTCAACAAGGTCGCGCAAAAAGAATTATCGCTGCTGTATGTGCTGGATTGGCGACTCTCTAGTGCTATCCTGGGTTTATTCGTACTGACCGTGATAACAGCAGGTATCTATCCAGCGGTGGTGGTGTCGGGAATGAACCCTATCGAAGCACTGTACAGCAACACCTCGCGCAGTGGCAAACAGTGGATGACCAAAGGGCTTGTGGTAGTGCAATTTGCGTTGGCAATTTTCTTGAGTATTTGCACGCTGTTTATCTACTACCAATATGACTTCATGCTTCACAAAGATGTGGGATATAGCATGAAAGGATTGGTAAAAATCAATACATCGTTTCGGATCAATCGCGATGCTCCTGATCCACGCCAAGAACCGAATTTAGGATCAGCATTTCGAAATGAGTTGCGACAACTTGCCGGTGTAGAGTCGATAGCACAACGGATGCGCGGTACATGGCTCAATGATGTGCAAGCAGGCGATAAGCGTATCGAAGTATCGAATGATTTAGTGGATGAAGATATCATCTCAACCTTGCAAGTACCGATGGTCGAAGGACGCTTTTTATCGCGGGATTTTCCGAGTGATGCCAATGACGCGATTGTCGTGAATGAAGCATTTGCGAAAGCGGCAGGGTGGAGTAGCAATCCTATCGGCAAACAGATTACATATATCGGTGAACCGAATAAGCCACGTACCATTGTCGGTGTGGTGCGCGATTATCATGCAGAGTCCTTGCGGAGTCCAATCAAACCACAGGTTTTAGTGATTGACAAAGAACGACCAATGCAACGTTTTATCATTCGTGTCAAAGATGGCATGATGGTACAAACGCTCCGCGATATGGAGCAAGCATTCCGCAAAGTGTTTCCGTACTTGCCCTACAAGTACGCGATTATGGAAGAAGAATACCGCAAAGAGTATGACGAAGAGAATCGTTGGCGGAATGTCTTGACCTTCGCATCGTTTGCAACGCTCATGATATCCGGTATTGGTTTGCTTGGTTTGACCATGCTTGCGATTGCTCGCCGTACCAAAGAGATTGGTATCCGTAAAGTGCTTGGCGCATCGGTAGCGAGTGTTATGATGTTAGTCTCGCGTGATTTTCTGTTGCTGGTATCTATAGGATTTGTGCTTGCTGTACCGCTTGCATACATGGCAGTGGGTCGATGGTTACAGGACTTTGCGTACCGTGTCGCCATGACGGATGCACGTGGCATTCTGCTGTTTTGCAGTGCGGGTATTGTTGCAGGGGTGATTGCTTTTGCGATGATTGCGTTGCGATCCTTCCGCGTGGCAAGTGCCAATCCTGTGGAGTCGCTCAGGACGGAGTAAAAATTCTTATAGCCATGAATATTACACATCATTTCTGTAACAGCCTATGCCCGTACCTGATAAGAACACGGTTTTTCCATTAGAGCATTATCATCGATTGTGCTTTTTGAAAAACATCATCAAGAACCCTAATATCATTGTTGGCGATTACACATACTACGATGATTTTGAGAGTGTCGAGAACTTTGAAAAGAATGTCAAATATCATTTCGATTTTGTTGGCGACACGTTGAGCATTGGCAAGTTCTGCATGATTGCATCGGATGTAAAATTCATTATGAATGGAGCAAATCATTTGACCAATGCCCTGTCTGCATATCCTTTTGCCATCTTTGGGCATGGCTGGGAACAAGCAATGGAGGGCAAAACATATCCGCACAAAGGAGACATTGTGATCGAGAACGATGTGTGGATTGGCTACAATGCAACCATTATGGCAGGTGTAACCATCGGTAATGGGGCGATTATCGCCGCAAACTCTACCGTTGTCAGCAATGTTGAGCCATACTCCATCGTAGGAGGTAATCCTGCGCGAGAGATCAAAAAGCGATTTTCAGAAGATGTTATTCAGCAGTTACTTGCAATACAATGGTGGCATTGGGATATCGAAACAATCACGAAGAATGTTCAGCATCTCACCGGCAATGATGTGAGCAAATTACGCGAACATTCATAAATACGTCCACTCATTTCACCCACGCACAACACCACCTTCTTGTAAAATCTTTCGGATGTACGCATGATGCGCAGACCATGCCTGCCATACATCGGTGCACCATGTACGTAGCGCCTCATCGCGTTTGTCGCCCGGCGGCACGGCAAGAATATCATGAATAGTGGTTGTACCTCGATGCTTGGGCGGAGCAAGATGCGGATAGTTTTGTTTTGTTCGCGCTAACTGCATGTGAGCAAGCTGTGCTTGCCTGCCCGTAAAGCCATATTCGCTTGTCAAGCAGACGCCAACAAGAGCGAACACAATGCCAATGGGTTTTGTATCGGGTGTAACTGTATGCAGAGTAAAACAATCGACCAAGTGCTGATGAAGAAATTCACTGCTGCTTTGAGCGAGAGTGTAGCCGGCAAGCTCGTCATACTGTGGTTGAAGAGGGTGGAGCATAGATGTTGTGTAAATAGTGGAATCTCAGAAAAAATCACACCGGAATCCACTTCGGAATATGGGGTGAAGCGGGTCGGTTGAGCATGGTAACTGCCTCATCGATACTCGTAGCAACATGCAGGAGCATAGCATTTTCTTCTTTTAAAAAGCCATGGCGTACCATCGTAGCAAGGCATTCCAGCAAGCCCGAATAAAAGCCATCAACATTGAGCAAAATGATGGGTTTGCTGTGCAAGCCAAGTTGCCCCCATGTCAGCATTTCAAAGAGTTCGTCGAGTGTACCAAAGCCACCGGGCAGAGCAATGACCGCATCGCAGAGATTGCTCATGATCATTTTGCGTTCGTGCATCGTTTCAACGACAATCAGTCGTGTGATATGCTCATGGGCAATTTCTTTTTGTTGAATGAAATCCGGTATAACACCGATAACTTCACCTTGATGAGCCAGCGTGCCATCGGCAACAGCACCCATCAAACCAACATTTGAGCCACCATAGACAACGCCGATATTCTGCTCGGCAAGTGTTTTGCCCAAAGCATAGGCAGTGTTAGCAAAGACTTCATGGTGCCCAGAACTTGATCCGCAAAAGACAGCAACACGCCGCGCAGGAGCAGGAGAAAGAGAATTTGTCATACAAGTAAAAGAGATGCGTTAACAACAAGAGTATGTTATACTACCACACGAACATACAACGTCATGTATGATGTAGCCAAATACGTGTGGAGAGTCTTTATCCGGTATTGCGAAGTCCTGCGGCAATGGCATTGATCGTGAGGAGGATATGCTCCATCGTGGCACTGCCTGCGCCTATGCGCTCACGCTCCTCCGCACGCCATCTGCGAAGTAATTGCACTTGGCGGCGGTGCAATTCCCATAATGCTTGATCACGGAGATTTAACGATAGATACATGCGTGGTCGGCGTTCTTTGAGCGTACCACCAAAGAGATCATGCAAGACTGTTCGCGTACGCTCATACTCTGCCATAATTGTTGTCATGCACTGTTCACGAATGTTTGTGTCTTCGACAAGTTCGGCATACAGAGCCATGACATCGGGATTTACCGAAGCAATACTCGTTTCAACATTCGTCAGCACATACCGCAGGAATGCCCAGTCGGGCAAGGCATGACGAATCTGCTCATAGCTTGTGGTATCTGTTTCTCGTAGATGAGCAAGTGTACTGCCGACACCATACCAGCCGGGCAGATAGAATCGTGCTTGATTCCATGCAAAGACCCACGGAATTGCCCGCAAATCAGCCAGCGTACGCTTGCCTGTGCGCCGTGCAGGACGCGAACCAATGCGATGATGCTCCAGCGCATCTATCGGTGTAGCTTGTGCATAGAAGGTGAAAAATCCCTCGGTTTGAATAAGTTCTTCGTAAATCGAACGACTGTATTGCGACAGTGTATCGCCGAGTGATTCGAGTGGATGATGTTTTTGCATACCGCTATACAAGCGGGCTACAGAGTCCATTGCACCTGATAGCAAGACTTCGACATTGAAGGCGGCAGTAGCCTTGTTGGCATATTTCTGCGCAATGGTTTCGCCTTGTTCTGTAATGCGAATATTGCCTCGAAATGATTGCGGTGGAAGTGCTTGCAGAAATTGATAGGTTGGACCTGCTCCGCGACTGACAGTACCGCCACGACCATGAAAAAATCGGATATCAAGATTGAGTGTTCGTGCCAATTCTGCCATTGCCGACTGAGCCTTATGCAAATGCCATTGGCTTGCAAAGATGCCACCATCTTTGTTACTGTCACTGTAGCCGACCATAACTTGCTGTGTCGGAACACGCTGGGTGCGATAACTACGCTGAGTAATGGCTTGCTCGGCAAAACTGCCAAGAATGCGTGTGCTGTGCTCTAAATCATCAATCGTTTCAAAAAGTGGTACGACCGGTACACGACACACCAAGCCGTTCTCTGTCCACTCCGCTAAGCCCGCCTCGCGTGCCAACACATACACCACAAGCAAATCCGACACATCGCGTGTCATGCTGACAATCAAACTTCCGATACCCGCCGAACCATACAAACGGATATGCTCGGCAACTACGCGATAGCACGACAACACGGCGTCGGCTTCGGCACCAATCGAACGGTGTGATAGGGCAAAAGGACGCGGAGAACGAAGCTCTTGCTCTAACCATGCACGGCGGTCAGTTTCGCTCCATGTGTCGAAAGCAAAGTCCTGTACACCGCTTGCTGACACAAGCTGCATGAGTGCTTTGTCATGAAAAGCACTGTTTTGGCGAATGTCAAGAACAGCCGAATGAAAACCAAAAGTGTGAATTGCCCGAAGCAATCGGCGTACATCAAGTGCAACCAATCGTTCCGCACCAACATCATCGAGCGAACGGGCAAGCAATTCGGCATCATTGAGTAATTCTTCGGCATGGCGATATGCATGAGCATGGTCATGAATCCGTGTCGCATGATCGCGGACAACATCAACAGGCAAACGTGCCATCATCATGTTCACGAATTGTCGCCATGGTTCGCCCGGATTGCGCAGTATAGCTTGTTCACCAAGTGTTCCTAAGTCCTGACGATAGATTTCCAAGCACTCAAGTAAGTAATCCGGTGGCGTTTGCAAATGATCTGCTAAACTCAGTTTCGCACCAAGTTCAAGCAGTCGTCGCCGAAGTACAATACATGCGTTCAAGCGCAAATCAAGCAGGGTTTTGGCGGTAATCTCTGCTGTAACAAAAGGATGTCCGTCACGGTCGCCACCAACCCATGTACCGAAGGAGACATGCGGTACACTTCCGCTTTGGTTGAGTGTGCGTGTATCCCATCCTACGGTGTGCCACGCATGATGCAAACGGCTTTCGACAATATCGAGGGCTTCGGGAAATACATTACGAAGATAATGAATAACATTCCGCAGCTCGGATATGATGTCGGGCTTTTCAGCAAGCACTTCACCCGTGCGCCACAATCGCTCCAGTACAGCTTTGACATCATGACGAATCATCTCTTGCTCGAAGGGTGTCCACACAGAGTTTTCGCGTTTGACTAAAAGCAAGTACAACTCACGGTAGTGCTCTAACATGGTCGCGCGTTTTGCTTCGGTGGGATGTGCTGTCAGTACCGGTTCGACATGAATATGATTCAGTGCACGCAGTACGGTGGATTCATCAATACCATCATTTTGCAATGCTTGCAACGAAGAGCCAAATAATCCTGCTACAGCTGTAAAACCCCGTTCCGATTCTTGTTTGCGGCGATATTGTACCGCGATATTTTCTTCAACAGAGTTGAGTAATTGAAAGCCAATCGAATATACCTGTGCAATGCGTTGGGTAAAATGCTGTGTTCCTATTTCTGCAAGGAATGATGTGTGATTGTCGGACTCAGCAGTAAAATAGGGCAGAAAAGGAATAAGATCGCCGAATCCTGTTTCAAAAAGAACTTCTCGAAAACAGCCAAAGAGATAGTCTGCATCGGTACGAAATTTCTCCGAGAGCATGGCTTCATCGGGTTGAGCGGGGTGGGGCATTGGGTTGGTGTGCATGATTGCTGATGAAAACAAAGTGAGTATGTACCGAAAGCACTGCAAGCAAAGGAAAACACTGCAATCAAACGAAAACAATCGGTGAAAGCAAAACAATTCGTGGAAGTTGGCGTAACTTGCACTTGAAATTTCTCTGCATCAGCAGAGTGTCTTTTCGATAGATATACTTGATTCTTTCCTTTCATTCTCTTTGTTGTTTTATGCTTCATGCCGAACGCTTATTGATTCTTGATTTTGGTTCGCAATACACGCAGCTCATTGCTCGCAAAGTTCGTGAGTTGGGCGTGTATGCGGAGATTCATCCATTCAACATTTCGCAAGAGCAGATACATGCGATTGCGCCTAAAGGCATTATTCTCTCAGGCGGACCCTCCTCTGTGTATGGCGAGAATGCACCGATTCCGCACATTGATGTGTTTGCGCAGGGCGTGCCGGTGCTGGGTATTTGCTATGGCTTGCAATTAGTGGCGCATCAACTTGGTGGCGAAGTCAATAAAGCGGCAAAGCGTGAATTTGGTCGGGCGCGATTGGTGGTCGATCATGGCGATGATTTGCTGAAAGGTATTTCCACCGAGTCGCAAATGTGGATGAGTCATGGTGATTCGCTCACGCAATTACCAACAGGATTTGAAGTCATTGCCCACACCGAGAACGCTCCTATTTGTGCCATTCGTAATGTGGAGCGCAGAATTTGGGGCGTACAATTTCACCCCGAAGTACATCACTCGACTGAAGGCAAAACCGTGTTGAGCAATTTTGTGTATGATCTCTGTGGCTGTGTTGGCGGCTGGAATGCCGCGTCTTTCATCGATGCAACCATTGCTGAAATTCGTGCGCAAGTCGGTAGCGCAGGCGTGATTTGCGCTTTATCGGGCGGTGTCGATTCGACCGTAGCGGCAGTGCTGATTCACAAAGCCATCGGCGATCAATTACACTGCATTCATGTTGATTCCGGTTTGATGCGTGCTGGCGAAAGCGAACATATCGAACAGATGTTCCGCGAACACTTTTCGATGAGTATCGAAGTGGTGAATGCCCGTGACCATTTCATGACAGCATTACATGGGGTGAGCGACCCTGAGCGCAAACGTAAAATTATCGGTAAAGCTTTCATTGATGTTTTCGATCGTGCGGCGGAGAAATTCAGTGATGCCCAGTTCTTGGCGCAAGGAACGCTCTATCCCGATGTTATTGAATCGGTGAGCGTAAAAGGACCTTCCGTAACAATTAAAACACACCACAATGTGGGCGGTCTGCCGGAGGATATGAAATTCAAACTTATCGAACCATTCCGCGAGCTATTCAAAGATGAAGTTCGTGCTGTAGGGCGTGCATTGGGCATACCCGATTGGTTTATCGAACGGCATCCATTCCCGGGACCCGGCTTGGCAATTCGCGTGTTGGGAGAAATCACCGAAGAGCGTTTGAATATCCTGCGCAAAGCTGATACAATTTACCTCGAAGAAATTCGCAAAGCAGGATTGTACAATGAGATTTGGCAAGCTTTTGCAGTGCTTCTGCCTGTGCAAAGTGTAGGCGTTATGGGCGATGAACGCACTTACGAAAACACCTGCGCTCTGCGTGCTGTAACGAGCGTTGATGGTATGACTGCTGATTGGTATCACATGCCATACGATGTCTTGGCAACGATGAGTAATCGCATTATCAACGAAGTGCGAGGCATCAATCGTGTGTGTTATGATATTTCCAGTAAACCGCCGGCAACGATTGAATGGGAGTAGTCGTGGCAAAGAATACAGAACAGATTCGTACTCTTCATACTCGAGTCGAAAAACTTTTTTCGTCTGTTTGGTCCTATGGTGCATCGGTACCGCCGGAGATAGCAGATGAATTTCTGTATGACAATGCACGGCGTGTTGTCTGTACTATCAACGGACAAGTGGAAATTCATTGTGCGATTATGCCACAAGGCGATGGTGCATGGTACATTCTGCTGAACAAAGACATTCGCACCAAACTTGATCTTGAAATTGGCTCACCGGTGGAATTGTCTATTCGTCGTGACACCAGCGAATATGGCTTACCAATGTGCGAAGAGCTACGCGAAGTGTTTGCTACTGATGAGCGTGCTAACGAACGTTTTCACGCGCTGACACCCGGTCTGCAACGATCGCTCATTTATTGGGCGGGGAATGTCAAAAATCCCGAAAAGCGTATTGTGCGATGCTTGGCACTCGCTCAGATTCTTGTCGAAAGCGAAGGGAAACCTGATTTTAAGCGGTTGAATGAGATGATCAAAGTGCGAAGGTAGAGAAGAAAATTTTCTTCATACAACAAGGGCAGGTATAATAATCTGCCCTTGTTGTATGTTGTTTGATGAATTCCATCAAAACCCCAACACATACGACACCTTCAGAAAAAATTTACAGTATCCTGCTGCACTTGCTACAAACCGAATGTTGGCTACTACTCTTTTTCGCCGATGTAGCTGGCAGCAATTTCTGTTAGAATTCTGCATAATTCATGTGGTTTGCTGAAAAAAGGCGAATGGCTTGTTGCAAGTTGATATACTTTTTCACAAGGTGTTTCTATGTACATCTTACGCTGAATGAATGGCGTTACTGCTTTGTCTTCTGTGCATTCAATGTAGTATCGTGGTACTACACCATAATTATCATCAGTAAGTCGCAATGGTGTTACTCCTGTAGCTACACTTTCATTGCTTAAAATGTACTTCGCCATCTCTGAAATGTCATCTGGGCAGTCGTGGTATAAACCTTCTTTGAAAATTATGGACTGTAGGGTGTGCGAGTTTGTTTCGGGGTGCCGTGTAACATAAGGTTTTAGAATACCCTCTGTATCTTGTGCAGAATATTCAGCTTGCGTTTTACCATTCGGAATTAAGTAGGCAGCTAAATAAACTAACTTCTCAATTTTCTGTGGTCTATATTCTGCCGCCTGAGAAATAATAACTCCGTTTTTGCTGTGTCCAACGAGAATGACTGAACCTTCTTCGTCGTCAATTATATCGGTTAGCTTTTTGACAGCAACATCCAATGTAACATCTTGAATAGGTGTTTTATCTCTGCCCATACCCGGCAAATCAATTGCAATGGCTTTGTGCCCTTGTCTTTCCAATATTGAAACCACTTTGTGCCAATTCCACGAGCTGTGCCACGAACCATGTATGAAAATAAATGTACTCATGTTTTTATCCTTTGATTGTTGAGAATACAAGATGATGTAAGATTACTTTTTCGTGCATACTGCACCGTCTGAACAAGGTTTACTGCATCTTAGAATGCTATTATGATGGTTTTGTTTCTAAAACTATCTTTGATCCAATCTCAAAACCCCAACACATACGACACCTTGAGGAAAATCTGCCGACTGTCGCGCAGAAGCGAAGCGGGCGAGCGCATGTTGTATCTGCGGCACAAAGTGTTTGTGGAGCAGAAGTCAAAATAGTATAAAGCATCCCTATCGCCCCTCCAAGAAGGGCGAGAAATCGAAGAGTTTTCATACAAGAAGAACGAAAAAATGAATGAAGTCGAGAAGAACGTGGAGCAAGTATTCCGATCAATGTGCCGGCGCGATTTCAAGGAAATACTCTGCTCTTTATCGTGTCGTGAGTCCTATTGTACATTGTGAAAAGGAGTTCTTTAATCTGATGCAAATTCAGCAAAGACAAGGAGCATCTCAACCCGATTCTTGCGGACTTTATGCACGACAAGTTGAGCTGAACATGGTATCACGAATACATGCGCTGTGCGAGCCGTGCTATTTGCCGTTCGCTGGCAAGTCCAACAGCAGAAGCAATTTGATGAGCTGAAATGTCGGGCTGTTGTGAGAGCTTAGTAATAACTTCTTGACGAAGCAGTGTGATGTATTGATGTACGGTCATGCCCGTTGTGTGTTTGAACACACGAGTGAAGTTCCGTGTACTCATGCAGGCAATAGCAGCCAGATCGTCGAGTGTTGCTTTAACATGTAATTTGTGATAGAGTTAATTTTGTATAGCGTGGATACTCGAATCAATACTCGTAAATCAGCCACAAAATAAGCCAAGAGTTTTTAGCGTATAGAAAACATAAAAGGCATTGTTTTCTCCTGAGAAAGCAATGCCTTGATTATGCGCTAAGTCTAGATATGGACAGAAGTCTTTTATCCAAATACACTCTCATCACCAAAGAAACAACCCGATGAACCCGTCCATGGTATAGAGTTGTAGCGCACGCCCATGAGCGCGCCACGACCGGAGCGCAGAAGCGAAATTACAGGACGCGGTTTTGCTTCGTCCGGAAACCACAAGAGCAGAACGCGAATTTCAATTTTGTTCATCCCTTCGGGTGTATAAACGCACTCAGCGTAGGTAACTTTTTCTTGAAGTACCCATTTGTCACGTTCGTCAAGCGGAACAGCGCGAACATCGTCATGTGTAGGGTTAACATTCACCCCTTTGCCGGCAAAAGCAAAGAGTGGTTTCAAAACATAGTTTGACAAATCCGCAGGCAGATCGGAAAGATTGCTGCCCAAGTCTTTTAGGAATGTTGTTGTTGGTACGCTTTCATGCTTGAGAAATGGCAGAGAATATTTGCTCATACGGAAATACCAATTCGGGTGTCCTGCCCATTCCACATCAAGATCATCCGTCCATGCAAAAGGTATTTCTGCGCCGACACTGTCGAGTTCATCAACAATTGCGCGATTGTAAATCCGCTTGATCGGAATCCACTTGCCATTGCGCTCATGAAGCAAGGTTCTGCCCTCTTTGCGGACATTCACGATGTCCGTTGGCTCTACTCCTGTGAGCAAGCGCGTTGCCTCGAAGTCAGGACGAGTTTTCTGTTTGTGCGGATGCAATTCGAGCAAGCAACATTCTTCGGGTGCATGATTGCCCACCAGTGCTTGTTTGAGTAAGCCAAGATAGTTCTCGCGAGTTACTACACCGGGTTCATCAAGGAAAAGTTGCAGGCGTGAATCCAAGCCAAGTTCCTGCT
>DHLT01000266.1:17933-19473 GCA_002405405.1 Ignavibacteria bacterium UBA4661
CATCAAGGAAAAGTTGCAGGCGGGAATCCAAGCCAAGTTCCTGCTTTGCCACTTCGCCATAGAAAAGTTGGTAGCCATAGAGCGAAGGAAATCCCTGTAACACGATGAGTTTGGGTGCGTACTCGCCATCGGCATTTTGCGTAACAGCAAAATCAATTGTGCAAAAGAGCGGCTTGGGGTGTTCGTTGGGTACGGTATAGCGTGGTTCGAGTGCCGGAGCAGACTGAGCGATATAGGAAGGATCGGCACACTGCTCGCAAATCGCAATGGCGGCTGACTCTAATTTCCTGCGTAGTGTATGACTGACAAAGACAGGCATTTCAGTAATGCGAAACTCGATATGCAAGCCAAGCTCGCGTTCTAATCGCGCAATCAGAGCTTGATGTTTGGCAGGAGAATAAAGCGATTCAGCATACTCGCGTTGGTAACGATTCAACATAGCACACGAAAAAAACGAGGTGAAACAATGGAAGGATGAATAATCAACAATAACAGAAGATTCGCAAAAATGTCATGCACCGCAACGACGCTCTATCGCAGAGTACATGGCAATACCATGCGAACGCTATCTACCGAATTTCAGCAACAATTGCAACCTTATTCGAGGAGCGAGCGGCAGTCGTACTGACATAACTAATTGCACCCGGTGTGGAGGCAACGCGCTCAATAACATCAGCTTCCGATTCACACGCATAGGGTGGTAAACCCTTGCCGGAGAATTGCTTTTTCAGCCAAATTTTCTTCATGTCATCGGGGGAAATATCCAAGTACTTGTAAAAGTTTTCTTTGACACGATTGATCCCTTTCCAGTCAAATACGCAAATGCGTAAACCATTATCCCACTTTTGCAGATTCAATGTAAAAATGTCAGCAATTGTTTGTTGTTCAAGACCGCTGATCTTCACAGACTTATTGACAATAATTGCTACTTGTTGTGCATGTACGAGAGAAGTTTGTGATGCGGAAAAAAGCAATACAAACCACAGCAAACAGCTTATAAAAAAACGAAAAAAAGATGTCATTGCTATACCTCCTAAAAATTTACAGTAATACCAAGGAGGAACTGCGTGAGGTCGGATTGTAGTTTCGACGTAGCAACAGAAAGAACTTCATTCTCAAACGATGTATTTTGAAACTGTGCTTTGAGAGCAATGCCATTATTGACGCGATAACTCACGCCAATACTTGCACTATTGCTTTGCAGGCTGAGATTGATCGGAGTAAGTTGTGAAGGGTTTTGTGGGGTAGAAATAAAGCTCACATTATCACCACCAAGCCATTGAAGGAGCACATAAAGTGTCCATCGACTGGAGGCATTGTAACCAAAGGTCGTGTAGCCAAAGGTTCGTCCGTGCTGGATATCGGGAAAACTTTTGAGTGTGTAAGAATCATAAAGAACTTTAATAAACTCTGATTCAAACCAAAAGTTACCCCACGTAAATGAAATATCACTACCCAAACGAAGCCGAGGGAAATCCCCTTGAAATGAAGATAAGCGGGGATTGTTTTGTATCGAATCAGCAGGAAAAAAGGGTGCACG
>DHLT01000266.1:19629-20531 GCA_002405405.1 Ignavibacteria bacterium UBA4661
TTAAGAAAAATATAGTCCGGCTTTGAAAGTTTCTTTTGTATTCCGAATGCCAAGACGTGTACCCACCAAGTGGAATGAAACGCCGGGTGGGTTTGTACCTGAGAAGAGATCAAATGGTTGGCGGTTGCTATTGGTGGTGAGATAAGCATTATCTGCATTACCCATATAAAACGCATAGTCGAATAATAGTGAGTGAATGCGTTTGGTGCCATACAGTTGTAAGAAAGCACGGTCAGGAACGATTTCACTTGCTCCGGTTGCTACTGCAAGAGAGCGTTCATATGCCAACGGGCGAATGATGTAGGGTAGAATTCCGAGACGGTTTTTTATTTCATTCATACCGTTGAATGCAGGAAAGAGGATGCCGGCTTTAACATTAAACGCTGATGAGTATTGGTAGTTTGCATATGCTTCTTGAATACTTAAGCCACCAAAGTTTAATTGGGAATCATAGTTGAGAAGAAATTCGATGTCAGCAAAGAAAGAAAAATCATTGCCAAGGTCTTTCCGTAAAAAAACATCTAATTGCTGAAGGGCAAATGTACGCTGATTGATATTGGCACCGGGTCTGCCAAGAAGAAAAGCATTATCAATACGACCTAAAAACAAAAAGGTCTGCATTGTCCCAAAAACTTTCAAGGGTTCTTCAGGGAGGTTTTCTTCGAGAAGATCATTGTCTGATGCCGAATCCAAAGCCGTTGTCCTATGAGGTGAAGTATGGGCAAGCGACGTTGAATCCGTGAACAATGTAATAGTCTGTTCAGTGTGAGGGTGTGCTGAAGTGTCTTGAATATTTATGCAAACAAGGACAACACACAAGAGAATAAAATGAATCATAACACAGCATTAATGAACAGTGAAAAAAAATGTCAAACAATGCGAATCGTATAGCCCTCTTTTTC
>DHLT01000289.1:0-9118 GCA_002405405.1 Ignavibacteria bacterium UBA4661
ATCATACATTGTGATGCACTACCAGGAGTTCATCAACGACAAGGTGGATATTCATAACCAAAGAGAATGATGAAATGAGAATATGACACAGTCATCTGTTGTATTGTAAACATATTGTGGCTGTATGTCGGACAACCTTACTTGCCAAGACTGTAGCCGAATAATCCCGCTACGCACAAGGCATGGAGAATGAGCCATCCTTTTTGATAACTTGGTCGCTCCTTCCATGCGATGGTATGATCAAAAGGATCAAATATCAGTGCTAATCCGAGAAAAATCGATGTTTCAGTAGGATTATGCAGTCCAACCATGAGTACAATCCAGCCGCTACCGACAGCCCATACATCACGGGATTCCACCGCTTGTGCTGGTGAAGACGTGCATTTCTTTGTTGGATAGCATCAGGTGCTGTTGGATCGGTCAAGGGAGTTTGGTTCGCTGACATCAACTTGTGAGGTGCTTTCTGTTTTTCCATATCATTTGCTGTCAAATACTGTGAACAATAGAGCTACACAATGCAGCCGAGAAATTTGCAATGATTATCGTGTAAGTTTTAAAACATCGACACCGATAGCATAACCATAGGTTTTACCATCGGGTGTTGTATAAATTCGAATCTTATTGCATGCTCTGCCCAAATCTGTTTTGGTCCATGTTTGTCCGCCATCAGTTGTTTCATAGCCGGAGTTCATAGTGCCCACAAAACCATGTCGAGCATTGATAAAACCAATACCAAACTCCCGTGAACCATGATCATCGCATAAGTCCACTTCAAACCATGTTTTGCCACCATCGGTTGTTTTGGCAACACGTTGTTTGGAAACAGCTTTGTCGGGATTATAATTCTGAATTGTTACATAGCCCGTATCGCGTGTGGGAAAAGAGACTTTCCAAGTTGTTTCAAATGGTCGGGTAGATTGATAGCGTTTTACCCATGTTTTACCGCCATCGTTGGTGTAGAGTATTAGTGCATTTGATTGGGGAATATCAGCGCTCGTAGCAGCACAAACAAATCCCTCTTGCTTATTGAACATGGTAATGTCGAACAGCATTTTACAATCGGCATCCATACTCCATGAGCGGAAGGTAGCACCACCATCGTCGGACACCATGATATTGGCAGGACTTCCCACTCTTCCTACGCCATAAATATGGTATTTGTAGTCAATATTACCGTGATTGATATACTGCTCTTTGACAATGTCAATGGCGCAGAGCCCTTTTACATAGGGACCGGAGTACGCCACAGGAGTCCATGGATTGCCGCCATCAGTTGTTTTATACAACGGAATTGTGTCTTGCACATTGGGGAAGTACTCTGTTCCGACATTTCCAACAAAGCCGCGGAGTGAATCAATAAAGGCAATGCAGCGAAAGAAGGTGCCGGGGGCGGTAAAACACTTTTCCCATGTTTGTCCGCCATTGATTGTTTTGTAGATATTACCACCGCCATTGACATACCATCCTTTGTTCTCGTCGATAAAGCATATATCATCTTGCTTACCGCGATATGGTTCAGTATTTAACTTGTTCCAACGAACAGAAGAATGTTGTGCTGTTGTTTCTTGTGAAGTGCTTTGTTGATTCTGTGCCGAAGATTTTGACTGCAAGGTTTCAGTTTGAGCAGAGTTTTTTCCTTGAACAACACGACGTATCCATGCCTCGGAAAGCGTGATAACTTCAGGGTTGAAATTTTCTACCATGATACGAGGATACTGAGGGTCTGCCTTCGTACGATAGCCATCCTCGATAGTCCCGACTTTTGCAAAAGCATGATCGGTACCTTTGACAAACTGATACATGCCATTGCCCGGATGATAATAATTGACAGTTTTTATGATGCTTTGCGCTGTTTCAGGACTCAGAGCTTCAACATCAGCTTCTCCATACATCGCCAGCACTTTACAAGATGATTTGCTCCAGAGTTGGTGAATATTCACGCCATCTAATGATTGATTGAACGTAGCAGAACGTGTAAACAAACGATCTGACCCCTGTTCCCACATAAATTGTGATTGAAGGATTTCACGAAGATTGGGATTCTCTTTCACAAACTGCGACGGGGACTTTTTCATCACATAGATTTCATGCAAAATTTTACGAACAGCGCGAACATTGGATTCTACTTCCGTTGGTGGTACTCCAAATCCTTCGCTTTGTACTCTAGTCATCTGTAAAAGATACTCTCCCCAGATTTTACTCAGTGTACCAGAGACAACAGCACCTTTAATCCATGCATGTTTACTCGTGAGTACCGGTGCAATCACCCCACCTAAACTATGCCCCCACAGAAAAATGTTCGATGTATCTGCCTGAGGATGTTGTTTCAGATGGAGCAGAGCCACTTCGAATGCTTCGCATTCTTCGTTAAAATCAATATCACCGCAGTTCGGTGTGTTGATACAGTCGCCCACGCCGGGTTTTTCGACACGCATGACAATATAGCCCGCGCGCGTCAAGCCATCGGTAACACGGCGATAAGGATTTGCGCTATCAATGTCAACATTTTCATTACATGGATAACCTTGTATAAAAAGAATGGTCGGGAGTTTTTGCGATACATTTGAGGGCTTGCTGACAATAGCGCGAAGAAGACCTTTTTTAAAAGGGATAGACTCATAACGGTAGTCTATACCGACACTTTTTTCGTCCGGTCTGCCGGAAGCAATCCCGCGAAGACTTATAACCGACGATGAACGGTACACTTTGTAGGTTACCGTATCGCCGGCTCTGATATGAGCAAGAGAAGCACCGCGAAGATCGGCAGGAGATGTCAGCGGTACTTTATTGACTGCAATAACAATATCACCTGCTTGCAGTCCTGCCGATGATCCGGTACCACCCGGAACGACACGATTGACAGCAAGTCCATTTTTCAAACCATAGTGTTTTAATACACTATCCGCTACGGGAGTAAAGGCAACACCATTGTAATACCGTTTGCGTAATGTTTGTGCACTCAGTAGAGAGAACGACATGAGTACAACAATGATCAAAGCAAGGTACTTTGAAGCGGTGCAGGATATTCTGCTAACAGTTGTATAAACCATAGAGCTTATAATGTAATGAATGAATATGGGTGTGCACACTTTGCATCCAACAGGTGGTAGCGCAAAGCTTGGCTGATAGGGAACAATGTTGCGTAACAGCAACGAAATATGGGTCGGTGGCAATAATTATACAATGCTATTTACACGAACGCACGATTATCGTCCATGAATGCAGAATACATGGTCTTGGTTGATGATGAAATTATATCCCCATCAATTCTTTGAATATAACGGATTGCCGCTGGCTGATCTCAACGGTATATCCATTCAGCATTTCAACTTGGAGTGTGTTATTGAAAAAAGGACTGATGTTTTTGATGCAATGAATGTTGATAATATGTTGTCTGTTTGCCCGAAAAAAGTGAGTCGTGGGCAGTTTTTCTTCCAAATAGTTCAACGATTTGTGCATCAACGGTCTGTTGTCATGAAAATACAGTCGCGCATAATTCCCTACACTTTCGATAAGATAAATGTCTGACAGAGGAACAAAGTAACAACGATCTCCATTTTTGATAAAAATTCGCTTGTCGATGGAGAGCGGTTCAGTACGTGTTCCGGCAACTTTGGGCGTTTGTATGTGCTTGACAATTTTTTGAATTGTTTCAGATAATCGATCGGTATTCACGGGTTTGAGCAGATAATCCAAGGCATTTACCTCGAATGCTTTTACTGCATAGGTATCATAAGCTGTGACAAACACAACATGAGGCGCGTAGTCTGCATCTTGCAAAATGTCGAATCCTGATTTGTCAGGCATACTAATGTCGAGAAAAAGCAATTCTGGCTGTAGGTCCTGTATTTTCGCGATGGCTTCGCCACCACTATGGGCAAAACCA
This sequence comes from Ignavibacteria bacterium UBA4661, assembly GCA_002405405.1. GTDB lineage: Bacteria > Bacteroidota > Ignavibacteria > Kapaibacteriales > UBA4661 > UBA4661. Next base: position 3,887 of record DHLT01000289.1, read on the forward strand.
ACAATCTCAATTTCAGCATGATGTTTGAGCATGGACTCCAGCTCCAACAATGCTAAGGGTTCATCATCTACCAGTAATGTTCGTATCATGATAACTATGGAATGCAGAGAATGGCAGAAACTTGGCTTCCTTGCTGATGAATATGAAAGATTGCTCGACCCTGATAGACTTCTTCTAATCTTTTCGCAAGGTGTTGTAATCCAATGCCTCGATGATTGGAAACATCATAGATGCCCGGATTGATCACCTGTATTTTCACCAATTCATTGGCTTCTTCCGTTATGCTTATTCTAATCATGCCGGGATCTGTTTGCTTGGCAATGCCATGTTTGACGGCATTTTCTGCTAAGGTGAGGAGCGAAGCCGGAGGAATGAGGCGTTGGCGGACAGCATCGGCAATGTCATATTCCACCTGAAGCTTTTTACCAAAGCGCATTTGCTCCAACTCTAAATATCGGGCAACTTCGGCAAGTTCATGATGGACCGGAATCAAAAGCTCCCTGCCATACTGCAATGTAAAGCGCAGTAGTTCGCTAAGCTGAACAATTGCTTCCCTGCTTTGCTCGGGATTGATCGTTACCAATGCCTTAATGCTATTCAACGCATTGAATAAAAAATGAGGATTCAGTTGGAGTTTCAACAATTCTAATTCTGTGGTCTTTGCAAGATTCTCGGCACGTAATTTTTCACTCTGTATCGTATTCTTCTGCTGTATGATGTTGTACATGAAATAGATGATAATCCACACACCAATATACCGCATCCAATTTATTGTATTCCCCACCATACTAATTAATGTCCACTCATTCCAATCGATCCTTCTGATGAAAACAATAAGAGGAATCTGTGTTATACACGTCATGATAAATGATACTATCAATGTGGAGATAAAGGCATACAACCAAATGTATGATATCGACGAGTCAAAAAGATGATACCGCAAAATAACACGTCGGTATATCTCCATTAAAATGATACCTTCAATGGCATACACCAGAAAAAAGTATAGCACTTGCACCGAGAAGCTTTTCACGATGAAGAAAGAATAGTTGATCATTTCGATCACAACCATGCTCAGCCACCCGAAAACCTGACACAGCCAATACGTACTGCGATCGGATGAAAACAAAAATGCTCTGCGAACTGCCATAGGGAAATAGTGAATAACTGCGTATGATGTGGGAATCGAAGGCGAATAACAACTCCCCAAACACATGGAAGCACGATGTTTTCAATCCGCCATGACGCATGTACATTGACGAGTACAACTTACATCACTTTGCGGATAAGGTCATAACAAAACCATCGAGCAATCGCAATGCAGAGTCTGTGAAGGTGCTGTAACACCATGAAAAGGTATTGTATTTCCCCCGAAGAATGGGTACTTTTGACTGTTGTGACTGGTATTGCATCCCTGCCAAATCTTCACGCATATTCACGCACCCATACACCTTTCAAATATCGATATGCTCTCTTCATTTTCTATCGTACAAAATTTTTTTGTACACAGACTACGTTTTCGTCATCAACGAACATATCATGGGGGCATGATACTCTTGGTACTCTTGAGCATAACACTCTGTGGCGGTACAACAGTATCGGCTCAGACAACAACAACTCCTGCCCTGCGTCCTATCGAACGGCAGTTTATCCTGCCGGAGGAAATGTCCGCACGCAGAATGGGGTTGCTCTCAGATGCTTCGGCAGTTGGGTGGAATCCTGCCCTGCTTGGAACGCGACCGGGCTTGGATATTGTCGGTGGCTTGGGGTTGGATTCCTCATTTAATTTGCCCACACGCAATTGGATGCTTTCCGCTTTTGCCAATTTGGGTGGTTTGTCTATCGGTTATACGGGCAATATGGATCGCGGATTCGGTCATTTTTTTGGTGGGTTAGGATTCAAGATTTTGAGTGACAAACTGTGGATTGGCGGGAGCGGTCGGCTCGATTACAACAAAGACATAAGCTCTGTCAGTTTGGGTACATTGGCGTGGAATGGTTCGCTTGCATTTAAACCTACCGATGGTGTATTTGCAGGGCTATCCGTTTCGACCATGCGATACGATGGAACAAAGGATATGTTCTACAGTGCGAATGTTGTGTATTCACCTGCGTATTGGGCTTCGGCATTTCTCAATCTTTCAACCTATTCACCTTATTTTGTCGGCGATAAATTCAATGCTGATCTTGGTGTATCGGCGGGTGTGCTGAACGATTTTTTGGTGGTGTCGGCAACCTATAACACTGCAACGAGTATGGCGCGCGTGGGTGCTGAACTCAAACTCGGATTCCTCCGACCCGGCTTGCTCTACCGTGCATCCGAGGGTAGTCGGGAGACACAAAAAAGTATTGCTATTGCCCGTCTGTCGAGCGATGCGCTTTTCTCCACCGCCGCCGTGCGCGGATATTCCACCAGCGATGATGGTTGCCGAGAAACGATTGATGAGAAACTCGCACTGCCGGATATGATTGTTGAAAATGCTCGCAAGGAGAACAAAGAACTCTTCACACAGATCAATCAACTTGCGCCGAACCCCAAAGAGCTTTACCAAACCATTAACCGAACATACTATTCATCGCTGTTTCAAGGGCGTACAACATTGGCGGGTGATACGATTCCGATTGTGTCGCGCAAAAACTATGTGCTCGATATTCTCAAAGTCGATTACTCCAAATTCCCCACGATTTCAGTGGTGTTCAAAACAGCCGATTCTTCCGGTCGCAATATGGCGGGCTTAGGTGTCAATGATTTTTATACCAAAGACACGCTTGTGAAAATTCTCTCGGTCAATCCTTCCGATACAGCGGTCAGTGTGCCTATTGATATTGTAATTGCCGTGGACTGCTCCGGTTCAATGGGCGAAGAAATCGAAGCAACGGCAAAAAATGCTCGTGCTTTTGTGCAAGCCATGAAGAAACGCGGTGCTAACTATCGCATCGGTGGGATTTTGTATGGTTTGCAAGTAACGGATATTCTTCAGCCAACGGAGAATTTCGAGGAATTTGACCGATTTATCAGCAAAGCCCGCGCAAATCAGCCCGATGAATATGCACCCGAAGCCGTTTCGGAACTCGTAAGAATGAAATTCCGCCCGAATGCGCAGAAAATCGCCATTTTTATTACGGATGAACTCTTCACACCCAAAGCAGCTAATTGGACACAAACAGAAAACCAAGTAGTACAATTACTTTGGAAAGCAGGTATCCGCACATACAGTGTTGTGAATCCATGCGATAACAATGCTTCACGGCTAACATATTTGACGCTCGGGCGCGAGTACGACATTCATGGTGAATTTGATACGATTCTTAATGATATCGGGAATGCACTCACCACGACCTATACGATTACGTATCTCAAAGAGCAGTTGAAAATATCGGTACTCAAGGGTCGCGTAACCGACCAAGCAGGTAAGCCGATCGTCGGTACGGTGAAATTCACCGATGCACAAGAGAATACCTTTGGTCCGCTTGTTACAGATAAAGATGGTAATTATTCTGTCCGCATTGTCGAGGGGCAAAGCTATACGGCGATGATTACACCAACAGAAACCGACGAATACCGCAGAAAAACCGAAGCGATTGATCTAACGCGCATGCAAAAAGGCGACACAGTCGTACGAAATTTTGTCTTCAAACAGTCTTTTGTGCGTGGTGTCGTACAAGATGAATCCGGTAAACCTGTTCCCGCAATACTGTCCATCAGCGATGCAACGGGTAAGGCACTCCCCCCCCTTCAAACCAATGAGCAGGCGCAGTATCTGCAACGTATCCTGGAGGGTGCGCGCTATGGCGTGGCAATCATGCCGACCGCTGCAACCGAGCACCAACACGGCAATGATGTCATTGATGCAACAGCGATTGCCAATGGCGACACGCTCGTGAAAAACTTTGTTGTCAAAGAATATCCGAAAGTGGCAGAAGTCCGTGGAGTACTTCGTGATGCGAAAACCCGCAAACCGATTGCCGGAAAACTGAAAATCCGCAAGGTCAGCGATGGCGCACTGCTCAGTGAAATAACTGCCGATGCCAATGGAAATTATACGGCGATTATTCCCAAGGATGTTGAAGTAGAAATCGTCGGTTCGGCTGATGACCATTTTGACGGTGCAACGAAATTCTTATCGTCTCGCTCCGACACGACGAAGTACTTTACCGGTGAACTGACATTGCCTGAAGATGTCTCGATTCGGTTGAATTTCCCGTCGAATAAATTCGACAATCCGAACAAATATGTTCTCGACTCGAATGGTGTGGAAACGACGCGCCCATGGCAAGAAGATTTGTCAGTCATTGCCGAGAATCTAAAAAGTAATGTGCAGTTTATCGAGCGCATCATCCTGATCGGGCACACCGATGACCAAGGTGCCGATGGTGCAAATATGACGCTTGGGCAAAACCGCGCAAATTTTGTCAAAACCGAACTTGTCAAACTCGGCGTACCCGAAACACTCATCGTTACCCAGTCCAAAGGTAAATCGGAACTTCTTCCCCAGCGTAGTGGCGAAGCTGAAGCACAATGGCGCGCACGATGCCGCCGTGTAGAGCTGACCAAAGTGAAAAAGGGACGGTAAAGAGTATCAGCATTTACGATGAAGTTTGTCGCCAATCCCACACGACCACTGCCCATTCTGTGCCATCAGCATTGGTGTACGCATGGATTTCTTCAAAACCGATGCGTGCGTGAGCATTGAGCGAGCGAGGGTTGGAGCGGGCTATTTCGGTGATAGCAAAATCGTATGTCGTGCTGTACTGCTCTTTGTAGGTACGGTAACATGCGTCGAAGATCCCCTGACCTCGATACTCTTTATCAATGCAGACCTGACCTACAACAAGATAGTGGTAGTCTGAAATAGCTTTGCCTTTGTATGGTACTTGATCAAAGACCTCGAACATGGGAATAAGAATTGGAATGTCAAACCGCGATTCTTCTGTCATTGCCAGCACATACCCTACAACTTTCCCTGCATCGGTAGCGATAATATGGCGTTCGCGGTCGTTCAAGAGCATGAGAAGTTCCGGTGTGTGGTTCACTGTAACAAAGCCCTGACTCTGGATTTCATCACTTGAGAGACTTTGCTTCACATTGATTTTCTGTAAGTGCAAAATACCGTCGATATCGGCTTGAGTTGTTGCTTGGCGATAGGTGAGCATATTTTTGCCAGGAGTTATTGGATGATGAATACCAATGTTGGGTCGGTTGTGTACGAAAGTAATCATTTCGGGAGGTGG
>DHLT01000289.1:9248-12429 GCA_002405405.1 Ignavibacteria bacterium UBA4661
TACGAAAGTAATCATTTCGTGAGGTGGTGGCAAGTTTGGCAGTGATTGTATTGTTTTTAGGGGGAGAAATAACCTGTAACGGTAATGTTCATCCGGCATCACGTCGTATGCAGACAGAGTAGCAAGAAACAGTAATGCTTGCCCTCATGTAACTTGTAGTATATTGTGGGGCATGTGTAGTTGTTGTGGTCAATGTGATTATTTTCTACGTTAAGTATGCTACGAATTCTTGTCATCATGATCGTGATAGTGTACTCCACTGTCGCATGCTCTGCATCCGATACACTGCATAGCTCGACTGTCAGAGCAGATTCTCTATCGCTACCTGCCAATTCCTTTATTCTCAATGATGATATTGGACGTACTATGCGCTTGAGTGCATGGCGTTGGTATGCTCGACCCGGAGACACCGTATCTTCTCTCCACACTCTGCAAACGATTGATACCACATGGTTGCCGGTCTCTACGATTGAACAGTTTTCTGCTACTTCTGCTCTTGCAACATCACAGTATGGAGTATTATGCTTGCCACTGACGGTAGATTCCTCCATAGCAGGAAAACCTGTGGTGCTTATTCTGGAGGGATACCGATTGCATGAACTGTATTACATGTGGCTTCCGGCTATGGAGATATGGTTTGCCGGTACGCATATCGGCTCCATTGGTGTACCGTCATCGCGGGCAGAATATGAGAGCAACGATCTCTATCGAAAACGGTACTACTTCTCGCTGACACTTCCTGCCCAAGCAGGTGTATATCCGCTAGCTCTTCGGTACTCATGGTTTGAAAATCTTCGATTTATCAAAAAACACCCCGCATTCAGTACTCATAATCTCGTCAAAACGTCGGGCATTGTTATGCAGTTGGCACAAACAGCAACTGCCGATAAGGTACGCCGTTTGGATGAGTTTGATCAAGATTATCTTCTCGTCTGTTGTGTATTCTGTGTCGTTATTACCCTGATGCATGGGGGAATAACACTCCTGACACAACGTGGATCTGCTACCCACCTGCTTCTTATCGGTTGTACTCTGTCAGGTGCGTTGCAATCATTTGCAAATTTTATTCGGGCAGGTGGCATCTATGTACCCAAAGAAATCAATATGCTGAATGCTATAATCATTATCAGCATAGCCAATATTCTTTCGGGAACATTTCTTGTTTTGATAGTATTTCGACTGACCCGAAAAGCAATTCCCCGTTATGTGTATGTTTTGCTTGCGTTATTTATCGTTTTGCGCATGATTATGCCCTTTTGGGATACCAAAGTTGCATGGCAGAATCTATGTTTTACTGTGACCGATGCTATCATAACATATGGTCGAACACTTCTCATCTTGGGAGAAATTCTTCGCATCATGCGCTTCGAACGACAAAAGGAATCGTGGATACTCATTGGTGGTGTACTGTGCTACTTGGTTGGTACGCAAATACAAACCTATGCAACCTATCGTTATATGGTGGTTGGCGATCCTGTACCGTCATTTTTTTACATGTTTAGTCGCTTTGGATACTATATGGCGATGCCTCTTGCCGTATCCGCTATTCTTGCACTGCGCAATGCCGAAACAAATACTCGACTGCAACGGTACAACGAAGAGCTTGAAACAGCCGTACAAGAGCGTACCAGACAGCTCAGCGAGACGAATACACGGTTAGCATACACCAACATACGATTACAAGAGCTCCATACTGAAAAGAGAGATTTTCTCAGTATGGTCGTGCATGATCTCAGAAATCCTATTTCTGTTATTTCTGCCGCCAGTGATATCCTCAAGGAAGAACTCCTCCACCGCAAAGATCAATCGCATCAGGATGATCATGCAGAACAGGAAAAGTCGCCGAAGAGTGAAGAACAAATGTTGGGGCTGACAACGCAGGCGGTAATGCAGATGCAGAAACTGCTCGCTGATTTAACAGAAGTCAATCAGTTGGAAGAAGGGGGGGCGGTAGAAATGCACAGACAGCCCGTGCATTTCCAAAGTATTATTGAGCAGATCCTTGCTACTAATCATCTCTTGGCTGAAAAAAAACAACAAACACTGATACTACAAAAAGAGAATCTCCTTCACGATCAGGATGTGATGATACTTGCCGATCCGGATGCACTTGTTCAAATTATGGACAACCTCGTATCGAATGCTGTCAAATATTCACCGCTTGGTGGTACAATTACACTCAGACTCGTCGTAACCGATACGCAGGTGCAGTGTCATATTCGTGATGCAGGCAAAGGTATTCCGCCGGAAGATATTCCTCTTCTTTTTGGGAAATTCAAACGACTTTCGCCACAACCTACAGCAGGAGAAACATCGTCGGGACTCGGACTTTTTATTGCAAAACGTATGACAGAGCAAATGCAGGGCGATCTGCGCTATACGGGGCATTATGGTGAGTATGGCTGTTTTGAGATAGCATTCCCGCGTGTGCAGAGTGTCGGAATGACATCATAGTCGGTGGTAGTGTTAGTCGTCTTTATCTCTGTTTTTGTAGGTTAGGAGTATTTGATTATTACAAAAAGGCAGTGAGTAATGATGAATTATTATGAGCCGAAGACATTTGAATGGTGTGGTAACCGAACCATATATGAGTTCATTGGTATCAAGTTGTACAAAAGGTTTGTCCCAACGACGGGCGATATTGCAAGAAAGTACAGAAACATCGTGCAGATTCAGCCGGGAAAATCTGATAGGGTAACAGAGTTGTATCGATATGAGAAACAAACAAGAATATATGAATTACGTCACCTCTTTGGTACTATCGGCTTCATTGCTTTGGTTTTTATAATTAATAAAAAATTGAGTGTGTTTGATATTGCTTTTTTATCCATACTCAATCTTTGTGTGAACATTTATCCCATTTTTTTACAGCGACACAACAGACTACGCATTATCAAAGTTTTACTCACCAACGATCAAAAAAGTCCCTATGATGAACATGACTCGACACCTGATACATGATGTTGAAAAAGCACGCACTCAATATCTGGCGGTAATTACATCAATCGGTGAGTTACAAGCTATATGGAAACCTGCACATGATGTTTGTGGAATATAGTGGAGATTACGGAGCATCTTTTTTAGGCAGAGCAAGGAGGTCTGTATGGTATGTGGAAGACCTTATTGGCAATCAGAGAAGGAACGATACACAAAACGTATGATTCTCTTCATAAAGACTTAC
>DHLT01000308.1:0-4582 GCA_002405405.1 Ignavibacteria bacterium UBA4661
ATCTTGAAAGTAATACATACCTCTCCCTACAACCTACAAAACTCCTTTAAATTCAAAAACAAATAGGAGTAGTCTTTTACAATTTCATACCATCAAAACCTTCTTTCAACATTCACTATGACCATACTCCTTGCAACCGCAAACCCTCATAAAATCGAAGAATTACAAGCTATTTTTACAGAGCAATTCGCGCAGAGCAACCATGCTGTTCGGTTGATTTCCCTAACGACAGCGCAAGAAGAATTTCATACGACACATACACTTGAAGTTGAAGAAACGGGAACAACCTTCGAGGAGAATGCGTACATCAAGGCGCAGGCATACTTCGCGCTGTGGGGCATTCCTGTCATATCTGATGACTCAGGATTAGAGATTGATGCTCTTGGCGGTCGCCCCGGTGTGTATTCTGCACGCTATGGTGGCGAGCACACTTCTTTTGCAGAAAAGCGCGCTATGATTGCTGAGGAGTTACGCTCCTCCACACCCCCGTATAGCGCGCGGTTTCGGTGTGTGATGTGCTATCATGATGGTTTGCGAACGATTTTTGCCGAAGGCAGTGTCGAAGGGGAAATTTCCTCCGAACGCGGAGCGGGTGGGTTTGGCTATGACCCGATATTTCAACCCACAGGATACAGCAACACCTTTGGAGAAATGTCTGCCGAAGAGAAGCATCGTATCTCGCATCGAGGGCGTTGTGCGCACGCTCTAGCCAAGCAATTGCGCGAGCTGTGGGCTTGAAATAAATATTTACATCATCGCACAATATTGATCGGCACGGATACCGCTCCGCTAGCACGTCCTGCGGGATACACCCGAAGGATATATGCACCGCTTGACCAATCGTGGACAGGGATGCTGATACTGTGTTCGCTCGTGTCTTGTAGTACTACACTGCCTGAATACACCACAGCCCCAAAGATATTGGCAATGTCAAAAAGATAGCCGCCCGGCTCTTGCGTGGTCATGCGAATGGTAATGACATCATTCGCAGGATTTGGTGCAGAGCGTGCTGACAGTGTGTTCGCATTACTGCCAAGGCGTGGTTGCCCACCCTCAATGCAAACATCCAACGCAATGTCACCATTACTCACTTGGTCGAGTGTCGGTACAATGAAATTAGCAGTCGTATTGGTGCCACCGAGCCAACGCGTAAATTCACCGGAAGTAATACCTGCTTGTACTGATGCCGTCGCGCTCGTAATCCATGCAAGTGTTGTTGCCGATGTGTTTCCTAAGAGTGGCGTGCCTTCCATATTCACAATATCGCTGAGTGCCGATAGAGCAGGAACATTGGCAAAGGTTGCATCAAAGATAAGTGCGCGCAGTGGGTTGTCGCCGCCCCGCACCGACTCTGTACGCCATTGCACTGAAATACCTGTAATTGCTGATGTAACAGACCGCAAGTAGAACACCGCAGGATTATAGGTGAGAACACCACGTAATTGTGCGCTAAAATTTGATGCACCGATATTGTTGACTTGTGCGCGAATCGGTATACGTTCCGAAAAATTCGTTGCCTGAAGAATCTGACCGCCCGTGCTGGTAACCGCAAGAGCTGATCTCGACAGCGAAGCTCGAAGATTCATCGTGAGTGTTGTTGAGCAAGAAACACCATTTTCAATGACCGTTACGCGCACTTGAATCGTGTCATAGACTATGGACGCATTGGTTGCAGGTACTGCCCACCGCACCGTGAAAGGTACAAGTTGATTGGGGAGAAAAGTAGTCGTGCTGGTTGTTGCTGTTGCCAAACCTCGTCCCACATTGATGAAATCCACGCGCATCGTTGTTGCCGCATCGGAAAGATTGACCAAGTGTGTCGGGAAATCACGCACAATCGTTTGTCCACCCATCGCAGAACCCATGTTGATATCGGTTGTGTAACCATTGTTGGAAATAACAAAGTCCGCCGCAGCGCTATTGAAAAGGGCATTCGGTGCAATGCGTGTAAAACGTGCCTGTACGGCAAGCTCTAAAGGGTTTTGCTGAAGCATATCGTTGTGGAAGACAGAAAAGCGATCCACACCTGATGAATTCCGACCTGATGGTGGAATTGTGTAACTAATGTTAATTCGCGTCGAGCCTCCGGTAGCGATGGTTACTGTTGTACTGCGAATGAGCAAGCCTAGTGTAGCACCGGTTTGGGTCGGAATGGTAATCGTGAGAGGAAGCAAAGGACTGGCATTACGAATCACGGCAGATGTGCTAAGGTTAGACAAATTCGTACACGGTGTGTAGCGAATTTCTCCAAGATCAACACGATCAATGCGATCAATACGTGGTGTCAGTGTCAGTTGATTTGCTCCTGCGGCAGAAAGAATGTGTGTAGGAATCGTACTCGTTGCTGATGTAGCACTGGCATTGGGTACAGCACGGACGACAGCTATCTGTTTTTGTGCAACAAAAGGAAAACGAGGAATTGTATATACCCATGTACTACCACTTGCACCAACCCCAATGCGCGTTGGACCTGTCCATAGACCGCCATTGTCATAACGTTCGTAAATATCGACTGAGTCGGTGCGACTGCTTGCACCATCATAGATGTCAGTACCATCGCCATAAATAAAGTTGGTGGTATCGGCAGAAAATCCTTCAAATACTTGACCACTACCTGCTGTGCCGGGAGAGAATTGCGCACCATCAGAACGAAGGTAGCCACGCCCGCCACGAGCAGTCGTATCGGTACCTTGATTTCCTCCTAAGACACTCAAAGAGCCGGGAAAGAAGCTCTGTATGCGTGTCGCGGTGATAATCGCACCACCCGAACCGCCACCACCTCTTGGTTCATCGCTAATGCCACTATTCGCAATATCACTTGTACCACCATTGGCATTAACAAAGACTTGTTCGATAATCGGTGCGTACAGTAGAATGGCACCACCACCGCCACCGCCAAAGCCACTGCTCGTGTTGTTACCATCAGGGTTGCCACTTGCACCACCGGAGCCGCCGGCTAAAGGAACAATCATGGTGTTACCGTGAGCTTTACCACCATTGTCATTGCTGTTAAGAGAATTACCATTGGTAGCATAACCACCGCCACCACCCGGATGTTGGTTCTGTGGACCACTGCCACCACCGAAGCGTCCTGCTACACCCGTGCCTTGATCAGGTGCACCATTCCCGGAGATACCAAAGGGGTGTCCTGTGCCACCACCACCATTTTCGTATGCAGGGGCAGTACCACCCGGTACACCATTGAGCGATACGCCGCCGAGGATAGGATTACTGAAGACAGAACTACTATCGCGTGTTTCGCCGGAACCCGAGCCTGCTGCTTTCCAAAATTGTGAACCATTAAATGAGGCACCGCGATTAACCGAACCCGCTCCTCCACCTGTAAAGCCATTGCCCCCGGCTGTTGCGCGATCCGTATTACCCGTATTACCCAGACCAATAGTGCGATTGTACGTATTTCCACCACCACCACCACCACCCGGTCCGCCATGCTTGCCAAGTGCGCTGGCATCGATGGTTGTTGTTCCGCCAATACCTCCACGAATAATACTCGGCGACATGAGGATAAAGGGTAGAAATCCTTGGTTGCCTGCTGTGGCAGGATCAGGATCAAGAGTACTCACCGTGTAGGTACGTCCGCCCAAATAGAGTGTATCTATCAGCATTGCACCTCGTGGTGAACGTATGCCAATACTTTGTGTTGTGCTTGTTGCCTGACCAAATACCGTGCGTTGTGCTTGATTGGAAATATCACCCACCCGCAAAGGATTGACGATGTGAAAAAATTGTGGAACACTTGCTACGCCATTCACAACGACTGAGAGAGCCGTTCTGCTTGATAGTGTTTGCCATTGGGCAGGGTCGCTTGGATATGCACTCGTACGAGCAGTTGATTTGATAAAAAGATAGGTCGACAGTAATCGTCCATTCCAACTGACAACAATGGGTCCGGTAGTGATTTGTGAGGTGTCAGTCAGCACTTGTACCGTTATCGTTCCTGATGTTACAGGTCGATTATTGACATACAACCCATCGGGACCAAATGTACCGAGTGCATTCACATCGGCAATGAATTCTACATACACTGACATGCCGGGTGCACCAATGTCCGGTTGGATATAGCGCAGTTGTGGTTGTTGTGCAAAAAGAGAATGACAGAGCGCCATGCACATCGCAACGATGCACACAGAATAAATGCGAAATGCTTTCATGGGGGAATTGTCAAAAGAGATCATAGGTACATTGCTCAATATGCTTGTGCGACTTCGTACTCATCATGCTATAACTGCCCGCATGATGCCTACTCTCATGTTGTCGCACTAACAAATATCGCAATTTGTTCCCGATGATACAGCATTACTGTGGTGGATTTAGTAATGCGCGTGAAGTATTAGAGATTTTCCCAAAGTAGTCTCACCATTTCAGCAACGCTTCGACAAGCTCAGCGAGCGACTCGTGAAAGGATGAAGAATATAAACTCGTTCGCTGAGCGCCTGTCGAAGCGACAATTCCTCAGTACAACCACATTTTTCAAGAGTTTTCAAGTGATTTTCTATACTTTCCCTTTTCGCAAAAACTCAATGAATTCCTGTTTGTCGCGGGTGAATGCTTTGGTTGCACG
>DHLT01000308.1:4694-9018 GCA_002405405.1 Ignavibacteria bacterium UBA4661
ACACTGCCATCGGGCTTAACAATAACATAGAAAGGCAATTCGATCGTACCGAATTTCTCCAACTGAAATTTCTTGTTCGAGAGATAGGGTTCGGTACGGCGGTCGGTGAAGAGTTGGACTTTCACCATGCCATCCATGAGATTACGAATATCAGATTGCGGAAACATATTGGCTTCCATCCACCGACAGTTCGTACACGTAAAACCTGTAAAGTCGATAAAGACGGCTTTGTTGGTGCGCTGTGCTTCCCACAGTGCTGTTTGGTAATCGGTGATCCACTCTTCTTTTTTTGATTCAGTGCCGCTACCTGTGGTGATGCGTACAGTTGAACTGCTGACACCCGATTGCATGAGTTCATTGTAATTCTTCGGTGGGAGAAAAGCATCAAGCTCCCCAAGTGCATTACCAAAAAGTCCGCCGATGAGATAAAATAATACCGCCGAAAACACTACTGCAATGAGTGCACGAGGTGTGCCGATGCCATGCACCGGAGCATCATGCTGAAAGCGATAAACACCAAGAACATACAACACAATCAGTACTACACAACCAAGCCATACGGAGAGAAAGAGTTCACGTGAGAGAATACCCCAATTCCAGACAAGATCGCTATTGCTGACGAATTTGAGTGCTGCCGCAATTTCGAGAAAGCCCATCACAACTTTCACATTGTTCATCCAACCACCGGCTTTGGGTAATTTTTGTAATGCTGATGGGAAAAGTGCCAACAAGAAAAATGGCAAGGCAAACACACTCGAAAAACCAAGCATACCAATGATCGGATGAAACCATTCGCCGCCTGCCGCCGACACGAGAGCCGCACCCACGAAAGGCACCGTACATGTAAAGGACGTAATCGAAAAGGTCAAACCCATGAGCATCACACTGAGCAGACCATCACCCGAGTTGCTTTTTTCATTGACACGATTGATAAAATCAGTTGGGAGCGGAATTTCAAAAGCACCAAACAGATTGAGTGCCAAGACGAGAAAAATTCCCGCAATGATGATATTCACCCACGGATTTGCCGCGAAGTCTGAAATGCCTGTTGCGCCGAAAATAACTGCTAAGGCGAAGCCAAGAGCCGTGAATGTTCCGATAATACCAAGAGCATACGCAAGTGAATCACGGAGTGCTTTACCTTTGACTTTTTCGGAACGTTTTGCAAAAAAGGATACAGTGATGGGGATCATCGGGAAGACGCAGGGCGTGAGCAATGCCGATGCACCTGCGCCCATTGCAAAAAGCAGAAATGACCACACACCTTCTTGGCGTTTGCGCTCGATTTCCGATTGCGACTGCGATGAAGTTGCTTTTGACGGTGATGCCGCTGATGTTCCAATCGGTGTACTATTCGTTGCCGATGGTACTTGTGTGCTTGCTTGTAGAGTTTGTGCCGTATCGGATGATGTCGGTACATTGCCCTTTGCATCGGTAATAGTCAGGGTGAACTTCAAACTATCTTCATCCGGTGGCAAACAGCGTGTTGAATCGCACGACTGCGAAGCAAATACCGCATACGCTGTGTAAATGCCGAGTTTGGCAGTTGCACTAACACGTACGGGAATCGTAAAGGTTGTTTTGCTGTCATAGTACGACACATTGATCTGAAATCCCTTGTCGAATTTTTGCTTCGGTTTAGCTGCCTTGACAGAGCCATTCGCTGTAATGAGTGCACTTGCGCCAACAGTAATTTCTGTAGGCTGCGGACCAATACCATCGGCATCTTTGCTTGGTTGCAAGCCATAGAAATACCAACCTGTTTGCGGTGTAGCAGTCAGTGTGAGTGTAAAGGAATCACCGGGTTTCGCGGAAACACTTGTCGGTGATATGCTGACTGCAACGCGCTTTTGTGCAGTGAATTGAGCATATGCTGTTATGGGGATATTCCATACCAACAAGGTAAACGCGATGCATACAGAGCGAAGAAAAGAAAAACGAAGCATAACAGACTGAAGAAGAGAGAAACAAGTGAAAGACAATGCCAAGTTACAGTTTTTCGGAGCGCAGAGTACGTGCAACACTCAACAACATCTCTTTGCTGATACGATGTTTGAAGTCAGGGTTGATATAGGTAAAGCGCACGACTCCTTTTGTATCAACGATAAACACCGAAGGTACAGGTAAAAAATCCGTATTGACACCGCCGGAGGATTCTTTCACCAACTTCTCATAATTCTTAGGTACTTGAAAAGCAATGCCGGCTTGTTTTGAAAACTCGCCTCGTGCATCGGAAACGAGTGTATAGCCAAGTTTTTTTTGTGTACGTGACTCTTGCAAGCGTGAGGGATCATCAGGGCTGATCGCAAGAATATTATAGCCAAGTTTGCTGAGTTCTGTTTCCGCTTCACCAACTGCTGAGAGGTGCATATTGCAAAACGGACACCATCCACCACGATAAACGATAACAATCGTTGGTTTCGATGCAAGCAACGATTGTACGCTCACCGATTGATTGTCGATAGTCGTGAGAGTGGCTTGCGGTAATGCACTGCCGATCAGTAAAGGGCGTACTTGGTCAGCTTTAGCTGGCAGAGCCGATGATGATTGAGCATAGTGTGATGTATGTGCTAGAAGAACGCATACCACAACGAAAGGAATTCCGTAGAAGAAATTGCGAAGAGATGACATGGAGTGTTCCTGAAAAAAGAGAAAAAGACAAGAATGAACTATCGAACACGAGAAAAAATGTAGAGCATTTCGGTAGCGATCTGTTTGCAGCGTTCGGCGTATTGTGCATCTTGTTGCGGAGTACGATCATAGATTTTAGGGTCTTCGTAGGGGAGAGAAAAACGCTCAAGTGCGCCAACAACAAAAGGACATGCCTTATCGGCATCAGAACATGTCATGACAGCAAAAAAATCTTGAGAAGGATTATGCGCATCATGATACTTTTTTGAAAATGCTTGCAGTGCGGGTGTAACACTGCTATAACGAATGCTGTATATGGGGTTGGAGGAACTGTCTCCGCGTGAAATCTCAAAACCGGCATTGCGTAGTGCCATAATTGCATTCGGATGAAATGCAGTCACTTCAGTACCGCCGGAGTAGGTTGTTACACCATCAACGCCATAGTAGTCTGCCGCAACCTTCGCCCAAATTTGGGCGAGATGGCTTCGACGCGAATTGTGTGTGCAAATAAAGATGAGCGATGTCATACCGGATTGTTTTCTATGAGATACGATAGCCGTTGCAATGCGTTGTAATTCTTCAATTCTATTGTTCGGCAGAGCATGAAAGAGCATTTCGCATTCTTGCAAATAGGTCGCAACGCGTGGAGTTATCGTTGTGCGTGGAGTCTTGCGCTGCACCTGCTCTTGTTGAGCCAACATGGGGAGTACACTCAAGACAAGGAGAAGCAAGGGAAAAAAGATCGGGGAACATCCATCGTGCTGTACGACACGCACAAAACCAATAACCACAGAAGAAAACATAACTACCTCAGGATAATAGGACGAGAAACAATACATGATGCAAATCTACATTCTCTTTATCGTAATATAACGATTGGTTTGTGTTATGAAACCATAATACATGTATCAATACGTGAAGACATAATCATTCGTTCGATATTGAGCATGGCAAGCATTGCATTGATTGCCATAGAATTGTGCACCACGTTGTTCACGTCCTGCGGAGTCAAGAGCAATCGAACCATTTTCTTTGATTTCAAGCCACTCCCAGCCTTGATGATCGGTATTGAATGTTCCACCGCGTGCTTGACGTTTGACCATCGCTTCACCCAGAAGCCATTTACCGGTATTATCATGAAATGTTTTTATGATAATACTGCCAATGGAGAATTCTCCTTGGGTACGACCTTGTTGAGCAAGAGTATTAACATAGACACGGCGTGTAACCCATGGCGAAGAGGAGTAATGCGCTCTACCGAGCAACAGCGGGAAATTACCCGTACCGGATATCTCTGTAGCGCGAAGCCACTGTGTATAACCTTGCAAAGAACTTGATTGTACAACAAACTCTTCGGGTTGTGCTTGCGTGTTTCCTGTACACTGTGTGAGAAAGCATACAAGAAAAACAGCAAGAGTAAAGCGTATCATAAATAACAAAGACATCGTTATGGTAATTCTATCGAGCAAATTAGTTCGCACGGTGTGCATTGATTTTTTCCATCAAACGAGTTTTAGGAACTGCTCCAACAATTTGATCGACAACTTTGCCATCTTTGAAAATCAAAAGCGTTGGAATGGAGCGAATACCAAATTGCATAGGCACTGTATTGTTGTTGTCAACATCAAGTTTGCCAACTTTGACACTGCCTTGCAGTTCGGTGGCAAGTTCTTCGATAATGGGGGCAATCATC
>DHLT01000308.1:9166-10672 GCA_002405405.1 Ignavibacteria bacterium UBA4661
TACGGCATGGACCGCACCATTCCGCCCAAAAATCAACAAGAACGGGTTCGGCAGATTGCAAGACTTCACTGGAAAAGTTTGCATCGGAGAGGACAAGCGCGTTGTGCATGATACACCTGTAGAAAAAAAATGGAAAAAAGGTACTATGAATGTTTTATGATAAAATTGAACCTAGGAGTCAGATTATTTGCTTCCGTATTTCTTTTGTGCAATGCGAAGTAATTCTTGCGAATCCATGCGCACAGTGAAATCAGGATTCACATAGTTGAAGCCAAAGACACCGGAACTATCAACAAGATAAACGGCAGGTACAGGAAGCAGATGATGTGTTTCACCTGAATCCCCCTCAATATCTGTATTAAATTTTTCTTTCATCATCTTGACGGTGTCGTCATCAAGTTTGTATGCTAAACCGAATGATTTAGCTACAGTCATTTTACTGTCAGAAAGAAGTTGATACTTAAAGTTGTGTTTGTCGCGACTTTCGCCAAGTTTACTCGGTTTGTCGGGACTGATACCGAAGATATTAAAGCCAAGTTTGTAGAATTCATCTTCAACGAGACGAAGACTACTCATTTGCATATTACAGTATGGACACCAGCCTCCGCGGTAGATAATAAGAACGGCAGGTTTTTCGCGGAGCAAAGCATTGACATTGATAATTTTACCATCTTCATTCGGTAAAATAATGCTTGGAACTCGTGACCCTAAGGGTAAAGGGGTAATATCTTCAGGGCGAGTCGGAAAAGATGTCGTCAGCATAACAGAATACTCTAAAAAATGAAAAAGATGAGGGAAAGACCAAATAAACACGGGCATTGTTTAATGCGAACAACATCATGTAGAATTACATTTTGAGCTTGTATTCCAGATTGGCGATAAAACTTCGCGTCAGACCGTCGGGTCGTGCAGAGCGTACGACAAAAGGTAACCCAATGCTCAATTGAATTGAGTGTGAATTGTCTATCGTATAATCCAGATAAGCGTTTGCATTCAGTGTTAGTCCTCTTGAACCAATGATGTCGCGCTCAACATTCGATTCATCCGTATATCTGTCATTTTGGAAATGATATATCGGTAGAATACTTGAGGTAAGAGTAAGCTGTTCATGCAAAGCAATGGGATAAGAAATTCGAATCAATACATCTCCACTTCGTTGGAAGCGATTGGTCGATTGAAATACCCGCAGCGTCGAACTTATGGGGTATGTGCTGGCAAGAAATTGATTGTTATTCTGAGTTAGAGGCTGCTGCAAAGCGGCAATACATTGTATTCCTTGTACTGTGTATCCGACACCTGCAATCACATCAAACGTTCCCAAACTTGATTGATAGTCCATTGGTAATGGACTACTATTCAGCAGGGTATTCGAGCCCAGCAATGGAATTTTGGTGCCTAATGTAAAGCTGAGAGATTCACTCACTTTATAGTTCACATTGACGAAAATATCCGATAATCCAAAGGTAGAAATGCCGCGACCATTTTGAGCCAATGAGGTCAGTTTTA
>DHLT01000159.1 GCA_002405405.1 Ignavibacteria bacterium UBA4661
GTTGCACCAAGCTAACCCTGCGACTCCCACCATCTTCAGCATTGAGTTGCATCACCGCATCGCCCGTTGTACCCGATCCCGCAAAAAAGTCGAGGATGAGGTCGGATCGATTTGCAACTGCAATCTTCGTAAGCATCTTAATCAATCGTAAAGGCTTGAGTGTTTCAAAAATCGTTCTTCCTTCGTCCCCAAACAGCTTAATGAAGTCTTTTTTAGCTTCATCTGTATGACCAAATTCTTTATAGGAAAAAAGTGAGTACGCAACCCTACCTTGTTTTACTTCAGATAAGAATTGTTTACTACTTGGAAAACTATCCCCATTTATACCAAAAGATATTCTGTTATCTGCCATCAGCTGCTTCATTGAAGACTCAGAATATGCCCAGTGTTTACCTTCTGGAACATCATATTCTTTTCCTGTTTTTGGATTAGCAATAATATAATGCCCTCCTTTTCTTTCTCCAGCAGCAACTAAATCCCCTGATTTCCAAGGTCCACGAGGATCATTATCTGCATTCGAATACCTTTTATTCATTTCTTCTGTTCTTGGTAACAAGCCAATTTGAAAGTCTTTAATCAATTTTGAATATATCAACACATACTCATAGTCATTTGACAGATGTTTAGCCTGATTTTTGGGACTATACACCTTTTGCCATCCAGCTTGCGCCACGAAATTCTCTTCACCAAAAATTTCGTCCATGAGGAGGCGGAGTTGTGCAACTTCGTTGTCGTCAATCGAAATAAAGATAACACCATCATCTTTGAGCAACTGCTTGGCGATATAGAGTCGGGGGTACATAAAAGTCAGCCATGCACTGTGGCTATTGCTTTTGCTTTGGGTAAAGTCGAGGATACGTTTGGCTTTTTCTTTATCGATGCCAGCAAGTTGCGAGAGTTCGCTTATCGAAAACTTACGGTTGTCCTGATAGACAAAACCGTCGCTTCCGGTATTGTAGGGTGGGTCGATGTAGATCATTTTTATGGCTTGGTAGTAGCCACCCACAAGGTGTTTCAGCACTTCAAGATTATCACCTTTGAGAAGAAGATTTTCGGCATTGATATTTTCTTGTTGTTGGTTGTGCTTTGTATCGGGCTTGAGGAGTGTTGTGGCGGGGTCGCTGGCAAGCAGTCGAGCATAGCTTTTACCGAGCCAGTCAAGCCCATAACTTTCGGCAGAAAATGCAATATCTTTTTCGGTAAGATTCTGCTTGAATTTCTCGAATTGAAATTTCCCATCTTTATCAAAACACTGCGAAAAATGTTTTCGCAAGACCTCCATATCGTTATTCGGCAGTTTGATATTATCGGTAAGAAATTGTTCGTGACTCATGTTGTTTGATACGATATGTGGAGACAAATTATTTTTTACAAACACATCACGCGCCCTCACTCCGCTCTGCGCTTTCGATATTCTGCTACGGCACGCTCATGCTCTTTTGCTGTCGAAGAAAACACATGGCGCTGAGATCCATCGCCCTTTGCAACAAAATATAAGTATGAATGTTCTTCGGGCTTTATGACTGCCTTAATCGCAGCTTCACCGGGAGAATTGATTGGCGCCGGAGGTAGACCCTTAAAACGGTAAGTATTAAAAGGACTATCAATTTCAAGATCTTTGTAGTAAAGTCGGCGTTTTGCATCACCGAGTGCATACTGTACAGTTGGATCAGCATCAAGCTTCATATCGATTTTTAAACGATTCAAGTACACGCCTGCAACACGTGGTTTTTCGTCATCATTCGGTGTTTCCGCTTCAACAATAGAAGCAAGCGTCAGCACTTGGTGTTTTGACAAACGAAGCGGTGCTTGTGCATTCTTGAATTTCTCCCATACTTGTTTGTGTTCGTCAAGCCTAGCATCAACAATTTCATCGGCACTTGATCCTTTGTAAAAAGAGTAGGTATTCGGCGACAAATACCCTTCTAAGGATTCTGCTTTGATGTTGCGAAGACGCAGAAGAGAATCAGAAGTACACAACGCGATAAACTCTTTTTTTGATATACCGATTTTTTCAGAAGCGATGTCTGCCATGCGGGCAATCGTCAGTCCTTCAGGAAATGTTACCTTGACCATTTGTGATTGACCACGATGAAATACCATCAGCAATGCTTCGAGAAGTGTTGTTTGTGATGATAAGGGATAAAGACCTCGTTGGAGCGAACGCTTGCTATATGTTGAATAGAATTTTGCAATCGACACCGCTGGGACCAAAGATGGCATAGCAATAGCTTTGCGAAGTTGTTGGTACACATCAGCATAACTCATGCCACGGCGGACAACAATCGTAGCTTCATCACTATTGCGGAGAGTAATTGGAGAAAGCAATTGCCAACCAATCCACCCACAGACAAGAGTAATTCCAATACAACAAAAAGCAAGAATCGAAAGAACGATACGCATCATAACACTTGCTCAGCTCCCGACATCACCCCCTGCTTCGAAAGAGCTTGCAATCGAGCTTCTGCTTCTTTTTTCACATGCTCCATAAGCCATTGCGGTGTACTTGTCGCACCACTAATTCCTACAGTCGTTGCCCCATCAAACCATTCTTGCTGTAATTCTTGCAAATCTTCCATAAAGTATGTTCGAGGATTTGCCGCTTTTGCAACATTATAAAGAACTTTACCATTAGAAGATTCACGCCCTGCAACAAAGAGCATGATGTCTTGGCTGCGTGCAAATTCAGCAAGCTTGTCTTCTCGACCCGATACCTGACCGCAAATAGTATCTTTTGCATGAAATTCAACAGCAATGTTCTGCATTGTATCGACCACAAGATCAGCAATACGTGCTTTGAGCGTATCGCGTACTTGGTAGAATGTCGGTCGATCCATTGTCGTTTGAGAAAAAAGAACTGTTTTCTTGGACATATCGACTTTTGTTTGCGCTTCTTCCACGGTTTTGATGACGATACATTCATCATTGCACACACCACGAACGCCTTTTACTTCGGCATGGTCTTTTTTACCAAAGACAACCACCTGATAGCCCTGCACATAAAATTTTCGCACACGCTCTTGAAGCTTTGTAACAACCGGGCATGTAGCATCAATAAGCTCAATCCCTAGCTCCATCGCTCGGCGATACGTAGCCGGTGGCTCGCCATGCGCTCTAATCAAAACTTTCGGTGTAGCACCATTGAATTCATTATTACTACGTTCTTGAATACGAGGAAAATCATCCAATGTGATTGTTTCAAGACCCTTTTGCTCCAAGCGTTCAATTTCCTTTGGGTTATGAATAATATGCCCAAGAACATACACATTCTTGCCCTGCTCTTGTTCGAGATACTGCTCAGCAATTTGCACTGTACGCACAACACCCCAACAAAACCCTGCAGTTGGATCAATCGTTACACTCATAGCATGACTCCATGTAGGAAAGAAAAATATATCGTAATTGGTTAGTATCTATTCTGAAAAATGTCGAGTAAGACTTATTGCGTTTCTACTTCGTACGAATCAAGCGAATAATTTCTGCGACTTGCTCTTCGATTGTCAATGCTGAAGTATCAATTTCTATGGCATCGTCTGCTTTGCGAAGAGGTGAAATAGCCCTCTCTGAATCCAGTGCATCACGTCGAGCAATATCTGCGCACATTTCCTCGAAAGACGATTCTATACCCTGCACTGCCAATTCTCGCAAACGTCGCGCGGCACGCGTTTCGACCGACGCTACAAGAAAAATTTTTAAATCAGCATGTGGAAAAACAGCCGTACCGATATCCCGACCATCCATCAATACATTCCCCACATCGCCAAGTGCACGCTGTTGCCGTACCATCGCGTTACGAACAATTCCATTAGCACTCACGGCACTTACATGAGCTGTCACATCCGGCATACGAATACGTTCACTTACATCTTCGCCATTAAGCAGCGTGCGTTGTCCACTTGCCGTACGCTGTAATTCGACTGTTGTACGAGCAATTAAATCTGCCAATGTATTGTCTGTTATTGGTGTTGCATTACGCAATACAGCCAACGTTACTGCGCGATACATTGCCCCCGTATCGATGTACACAAAACCTATTTCTTCTGCTATACGCCGTGCTGTTGTACTTTTTCCTGATCCGGCTGGTCCATCAATGGCAACTATCATACGATCATAATTGAATAAGAAAGATCACTATTTATCAGGACACAATTTACGAATTAATGCCATGATGCCTTGAGTATCAACAAGGGAATCCAATACAGCATCAGGCTGAAATACCTCTAATTCATCAAGTGTCATACTACCGGTTGCTACGGTAATAACCGGCATTCCGTGTGCTTTGGCGCAACGTACATCATTATCCGTGTCACCAATAATTACCGTATGAGAAAATTCAAAAAACTGCTGATTAGAATGTATGGCATTAAAACGCTCTAAAGCGATGGGTGGTAAGGCAAGACGATCTTCATTATCATCACCGAAGGCACCTTCTTGAAAATACTGTGCGTACCCCGCTGGTGCAAGTTTGGCAAATGCTGTTGCTCGGATATTCCCGGTTAAAAGTCCTAAAGTGTATCCGGCTTCTTCACACGATTGCATAAGTTCATGGACACCCTGCATCGCAATCATGTTCTCAGGACTGGCAAAAGATTCCGTAATAGCCGTAATAGCATGAAGAATAGCATCGCGTCGATGATGTATAATGCTTCGCTCTACGCCTAATTTTTCACACGATTCGCCTATAATTAGAAAATCAGTTTTACCGCCAACCTGAGCATGAAAATCATTGGGGACAGTTAGCTGCAATCCTTCTTCCAACACATAACGAACAATTTTTTGCGAAATACCGCGATGCCAACGCATCATAGTACCATCAATGTCCATGAGAATTAAGATTGATCTCTTCATTTATGCTAAAAGTCCTTTTCCTTTCGTTTCAGGAGCAAAGAAGACAACAACGCAACCAATGATATACGAACCGGCAAACGTCAATGCTGCCGCTCCATGGCTACCTAAAGCAGTTACAACAACCGATAAAAAAAAGACTGCAATAGCTGTTGTAATACGCCCTGCATTCAAACCGAAACCTACGCCCGTAGCACGAATTCTCGTTGGAAAAAGTTCTGGCAAATAGATATAGAGGTTAGCTTGTGCCAAACCGATAAAATACCCTAGTAGTCCGGTTTCGATATACACACTCGTCGTGAAAACATGATTGCCGGCAAAAAGCAACCACGAACACAGAAAACATCCGGCAAAACCAAAGAAGATACTGAATTTTCTACCAAATCGATCACATAGGTAACCCGACATTGCACAACCGACAACGGCGCAAACACCCTGCGTAATAGTTGCAATACTACGCTCTTGCCCCGTTGCATTCGGTGGCAAAATACTTTGTATCCACATCGGTATCCACGATAAAGATGCCCAATACCCAATCAATAGCGCACCAAAAAGCACAGCACCAATAATAGCATTGCGCCGATATGAGTACAGCAACTCATGTATCAACGATGTAGATTCTTGATTATCGGTACGGATGCTTTGCTCGGCTTCTTGTGCCGCCGTCCATGCAGGTGATTCTTTCATCGTAAGTCTCACCAGCACTGCCAGAAGCGCAGGCAACGCTCCAATAAAAAATACCATACGCCAATCAGGGACAAAATAGTTTACTACCCCTGCAAGTAGAACTCCTGCTTGGTATGATGTAAGCAGCACACCAATAGCTATCGTACGTCCTTTGGGGTTCCACACCTCAGTTAAATATGTCGTAATACTCACAAGTTCGCCACCGATACCTAATCCTGTCAAAAATCGGCATATTCCTAAATGTAAAGGACTTTGTGCAAGACCGGCAAGCCCTGTGAAAACAGCATACAATACTATGGACAGCATCATAGCACGAACTCGACCAAACTTATCGCCAACATAACCAAACACTAGACCACCTAGTGTCCATCCGATCAAAAAAGCAGATGTAATAAAGGAAGCATGACTACTAATAAGTGCTTTGTCAGAGGTATTGAGTAATTCCCCAAGTGCGACAGGCATAGCAACTGTCATCAGAGTAGAATCCATACCATCAAAGACACCACCGAGCCAACATCCTAAAAAAATAATCAGCAACTCTTTAGTTGAGTGCTGTTGGGAAGAATACTGAGATACCATTGAATAAAAGTAAGCGATACAACAAAGCTCAAAACAAAAAGCGGGCTGTACCTCCACGAAGGCACACACCCGCCTTTTATTCATCTGTACATTTATTAAAACGCCATGGTTTCTTTGACTGCTGCTACTATATCCGCCGGTTGTAGCAGAATAGCTTGTTCCAATACTTTAGAAAAACCAACATGCACATCTTTGGAAGCAACACGGGTAACAGGAGCATCAAGATATCTGAAGCAATCCTTTCCGATACTCGAGGCAATTTCACCACCTAGACCACCTGTTAAGAAATGCTCATGAATCACAACAGCTCGATTAGTCTTGCGCACTGAGGCATAGACTGTTTCTTTATCCCACGGTGCAAGTGAGCGCAAATCAATGATTTCAGGGTTAAATCCTGCTGCAAGTAATTCATCGAGGGCACGAAGGGTTACATGCATCGCATTTCCATACGTGATCAACGTAACATCACTACCTGATCGACGAATTTTCGCTTTACCAAATGGAATAATAAAGTCATCAGGAGGCATTGATGCACTTGCAGGACGATAGTTATACAAGAATTTTGGCTCAATGTACATGGTCATACCTTCAGAACGAATAGCACTACGCATCAAACCAATGGCATCATCAGCAAAAGATGGACATACTACACGCACACCTGGTATATGAGAAAAAACAGCATCAAGATTTTGCGAGTGATATAAGCCACCCTGAATGTATCCGCCGCTTGCCAAGCGTACAACAACATTCGGGGCAAATTGTCCTTTAGTTCGCCAATACTCGTGGGCGGATTCGATAAACTGTTCCATAGCGGGCCAAAAATAATCAGCGAATTCTGCCCCCTCAACCACGACACGGATATCCTTGCGATATCTTGTAAATCCATTTGCCGTACCCATAATATAGTCTTCTGCGATCGGCGCATTAAATACGCGATCATTACCAAACTCCGTCATCATTCCTTTTGGCACATTAAATATGCCTTGCTTTTCTTTCGAAGCAACGTCTTGCCCCCAAAGGAATGTATTGGGATTGCGCCGAAATTCTTGTTTCATTGCCTCGTTAATGCCTTCACGCAATGTTAATTGTGGAGCCGAAGGATCGTTCACATAACGCGATTCGGAATCATCATTGTAGTCTACTACTGCCGGAGGCATAACAAATTGCTTGTAACTCTCAGGAGCAGGATCAGGAGCCGGCTCACAACGATCTGCCGCTGCAAAAATTGCTGCTTTATTTTCTGCTTCTATGGCGACAATTTCTTCTTCCTTGAGAATTTTTTTATCAATCAAGAGTTTGCGCATACGTGGAAGCGGGTCACGAGATTTCATCTCTTCCAATTCTTCTTTTGAACGATATAAATCGTGATTATCGGAGTTTGAATGCGAGCCTAAACGATCACAGTCGGCATGAACAAATGCTGCACCTTGTCCTGAAAAAACATATTTGCGGGCTTCTT
>DHLT01000109.1 GCA_002405405.1 Ignavibacteria bacterium UBA4661
TTGGTCTTGCGTATGCAATGATTTGTGCCGTTGATGGACCACCGCAGATTTTCTTTGAAGATCTGTTTGATATTGGTACAACAGGTCAGCGGTATTCACACGATCCAAAAAACTCTGCACAATTACCAATGCGTAGTGATATCGCCAATATTATTTGGGCGCATCAACGCTTGGGTTTTAAATCTGGTTCATACAAAGTGCGCTCTGCCGAGGGAGGAACATCGTTTAACAATAGCAATCCAACGGGATCGAATAGTTCTTCGGCAGACTTACTCATTATCGAGCGCAGTGCTCGGGCTGTAATTGGTATGAATGACCATTGGACAAATTGGCAGTCTGCATGGGTTACAACCGACTTTGCACAAGGTACTGTTCTTAAAGATTATTCGGGTGCAAGTTCGCATTATCTTGTTGTGCCTGCTGATGGACAGGTTAATATTGTTGTACCACCATGTAATGGAACGGCACCGAACGGACGGCGTGGTTATGCAATTTGGGGACCGGTCGGTTACGATGAAGGTGCAATTATTGCGACACAACGTACGACAACCCAAGAATGGGAAATGACAAATGATCTTGGTGATAATCATCCATTGTCTTTGCGTCAAGGAGGTGCTTTACCGGCAAACTCAACAGCATGGCGCACCGCAGGACGCATTTTCACTGAGGCAAATAAACCTATTACAGTTGAGGTTTACCCTGCAAGTACAGCAAGTATTCAAGTAGAAGTTCTCAATACGGCGGATAATTCTTCTATCGGAACACAGACAGGGTCAGGTACTCAAACACTTACCATTACGCCCTCAACAACAGGATGGCGTACACTCCGTTTACGACATTCGGTAGAAGCTGCAACAGCACAAAATGCATTTGTGAAAGCAACATATACAGCGCCATCTGCGATTTCGACTACTGCGTTTCCTTTGGCAAATCCAACGCTTTCTTCTGCACCGACACCAACAAATTTGCTGTATCCCGTCAATGTGCAGAATGTTCCTCAGTCAACAACCTTGACATGGCAATTCAACCCCGAGGCGACACACTATCGTGTGGTTATTTCTACCAATGCAGATTTCAGTGTTACAACGGCGATTGTCGCTACACGAAGCCCTATTCGCCTCAATGACACCTCTTTGGTGTTGAGTGCTCTTCCGCTGACCTTACAGCGGGGAACAACATACTATTGGCGAACAGAGTTTGTCAATACAGTTGGTACGAGTACATCGGCTACAGCAATGTTTCAAACAATTCCATTACCACCTCCGGTGCGAGTTGTTCTGACAACAGCATCGCTTACATTGGTGGCGGGTATAGGACAGAATTTTCAAGCACAATTTTTTGACAATAATAATTCGTTAGCAAATACTCAAGCAAGTATCAGTTTTATAGGTGCGAGTAGCGGAACTCTTGCTTTGTCAGCGGTCAGTACGGGTGTGATGACAACGACAGCGATGTTCACACAAGCAGGGAATTATACGCTCACAATACCAAACTTTACTACCAGCATGACGGTGAGTGTACTACCATCATCTGCTGTACGAGTTGTGCTGACGACAGCATCGTTGTCATTACAAACGGGATCAAGCAGTACAATACAAGCAGAGTTCAGTGATGGCAGTGGGAATCTGACAGACACGCAAGCAAGTATCAGCTTCACAGGAGCAAGTAGCGGGACAATTACGTTGTCGCGGGTGAGTATTGGTGTATCAAGCGGTACACTGCAATTCATACATGCAGGGAATTACACACTTACGATACCGAGCTTTACAACAACTATGACGGTGAGNNAGCAGTACAATACAAGCAGAGTTCCGTGATGGCAGTGGGAATCTGACAGACACGCAAGCAAACATCAGCTTCGCAGGAGCAAGTAGCGGGACAATTACGTTGTCGCGAGTGAGTATTGGTGTATCGAGTGGTACACTGCAATTCCTGCAAGTAGGGAATTACACACTTACGATACCGAACTTTACAACAACTATGACGGTGAGTGTTGTTAATTCCAGCATTACAAATGGAAGTGTGGCAAGCATCGTAAATTGGTCATTACAACCAACTCAAGTGGCGGGTACATCACAAGTTGTTACAGTGAGTTTTCGCGATGCAACAAACGCACTCGTTGATACGCAAGCAAGCCTTACTTTCACAGGAACAAGCTCTGGAACAATTCTTTTAGCACGTCAATCATTGGGTGTCTCAACAGCAACACTACGATTCACTCAAGCAGGATCATACACATTAAGCATAGCAAATTTCATTGCAACAACATCGGTATCGGTTATACCAAGCCTAGCTCAACAATTAGTGCTGACAATGCCAAACGTATTGCGAACAGATCAAACGACAACATTGACGATTACTCTTCGTGATAGTTTCGGTAATCTTGCTGATGGCATTGCAACGATGAGTGTACAACCCTCAACAACCCGCGCAACCATATCTCCCTTGACGCGACAATCATTAGGTGTATCGACGGGTTCATTCCAAATTACAACAGTAGGCACATTCACTGTACAAGCAACCATCGGCAGTGCGATAACACAAGCAACGGTAGTGGTACAAGCAGGAAGCGTTGCACAATCTGTCGTATCCGTCGATCAAAGCTCTGTTATGCAGGGCAGCACTGTGGTCTTTACAGCACGTTATGCCGATAGCTTTGGTTATCTGAGCGATCCTACGACGACACCAAGTATGCGGTGGGTGGGACAAGGTGTTACTACCGGCACGATTACCATGACACGTCTTGAGCAGGGTGTATATTCAGCAAGCTATACTGCAATGGTTCCCGTGGCGCATACTTTATCAGAGAGCATTTTTAATCATTCGACGGTGGTGAGTGTAGGTGCTAATCTTCCGGCTATCACTTCAGTACAACCAGCAGTAGTCGGACAAACAGGACAAATTACTATCACCGGTGTAGGGTTGGCGAATGCTACAATTACCATTGATGGGCGAACTGCAACGATTCTTTCGCAAAGCAATACAACTCTGCTCGTTCAAATTCCACCAGGTTCTTCTGTCAATAGTTCTGTTGTTGTTACAACACCATTTGGTTCGACACAAACAACAATTATGGTCTTGCCTGCCACTACTTTGTCAAGTGTACAGCCCCAGAGGGTCAATGTCGGAACAGAAGTTATCATTACAGGAACACACCTTCAATGGGTGAATGAACTGCGCATTGGCGATGTTGCGGTACAACCACGGCAACGAAGTACAACATCAATCGTGGTGGTAATTCCCGTAGGTACTCGTAATGCAACTGTCGAGGCAAGCACAAGCATTGGCACAGTCCGACTTGAAAATGCTTTTAGTCTGATGCAAGCACGCTTAACAGTTACACCGCAAACTATACTGAGTTTGCCTATTCGCTTGGGGCAATCTACTTCGGCTCAGTACACCATCACCGGGCAAGACATCGCCGGGACGGTACAAATCTCTGCTCCGAGTGGTGTTAATATCAGTACAGGAGTCGGAGTTAATGTTTCCAATACTCTCATCTTGCAGCCAAGCACATCGAACACGATCAATCAAACAATTACTCTGCAAACTCAACGCACAACGATCGGTACAGAGCAGATTGCGATTCTTCATGCTGCTCTTGGTACTCAAGCTACATTGACGTGGACTGTACAAACATTGCCGATCAATACACTACCTTCGATTACAACGGCAACCGAAATGCTTGGAACAAGAGCCAGCATGGGTAATCCTGTGGTGGTACGTATTCGTGTCAGTGATAGAGAAACACCGCCGGAGCAATTAACCTTGTCTGTGCAAAGTCAATCGCTTGCACTCATTCCTGCATCCGGTATTCAGTTTCTTGGTTCTACTATTCTTAGCGGAGGAAATACACCGATCCGTGAGTGGGTATATCGCATTACACCCGAGCGTAGAGCCAATGGTCTTGCAACACTGCTCATAAGTGCAAGCGATGGCGAAGCGACGCAAGCACTACCACTTGGCATTATGGTGGAATCGGTGCCTGATACGAATCGTACTCCGCGATTTACTGTGCCGAGCAGTATTACCATGAATCAAAATGCGTCAGCGCAAACTGTTGTACTTACCGATGTGTCAGCCGGTAGTGGGGACGCTGATGCAGGGCAGATTTTATCATGGTCAGTGCGGAGTAGTGATGTATCGTTGATAGCGCGTGCAAGTGTTGTTTATCAGCAAGGTAGTTCTACTGCGCAACTTATCGTGACACCTGAACCGAATGTTTCAGGCGAGGGTGTGCTCAGTATTATGCTTCGTGATAATGGTGGTACAGCATTCAACGCCCAAGACAGCATTGTGCAGAACATCACATTTACTATCATTCCAAACAAACCCGTTACACCGGGTGGTATTGTTGTGTTGCAACCTTTTGCTGAATCGCTCGGTTCGACCTTTGCTGTAACGCAATTGCCCCCACAATCGGTGATACTGCGATTTACAACATCACCATTGAATACTTCAATAGTTGGACTCCCTTTTGATGCCGTTGAACAAGCACGTTCTGAAGAGGTGTCGTATCATGCGTATCCGACACAGATTGCATCTGAACCATTCTTGCAGGGAGTATATGCACCAAGGTATGGATTCGCATCTGCAACGAAGAAATCTCCTACCGAAGCAATTGTAGAACGACCTATAGGAATTGCAACGACTAAAGGTAGTGAGTTGCTTCAGCGTGCCGATACATTGCGTGCCGGTGATACCTTCACACGTGAAGAAATGGAGGCGGGGCGTATTGGGTTTATTGATCGCTCGAACACTCTTGGTACTCAACAAATTACCTTTGCACCCATTAACAGTGCGGGTCAGCGCGGAGCACCGATTCGCGTAGCAATTGATGTTGTTGCTACCAATGAAACGCCAACACTCTCCGGTGTTCGCGATGTGATGGTCAATGAACGTACTCGTGTGCGGACAAGCACATCGACTCTTTCGATTATTGTGAATGATAAGGAAAGTACGCCACAATCGCTGATTGTTCGTGTCCTGTCTTCTGATACACGTCTTATCCCAACAAATAATATTGTGATCCGTCAAGCAGGAGGTGGCAATCGTGTTATTGAAATCACTCCTGCCGAGCGCGTCTTTGGCACAGCAACGCTGATACTGACGGTGAGCGATGGACAAACACAGCGGAGCGAACAATGTATCGTTACTGTCCGCGAACAAAACACGGCGCCGACCATCGCTAGCGACCAAATACTTGTACGCTTGCGTCCACAACAAGAAAGTACTGCTACCTTTACGTTGGATGATATTGATGGCGATGATGTGAGCTTCCGTATTTTTTCATCTGATGAGCGCGTACTTCCTATGGCGGGAATCAGCATTGTAGGAGCGAATAATCAGCGTGTCGTCAGCTATCGTGCGAATAATCCGGGTACAGTGCAATTGACCGCAACTGCGGGAGACGGTCGCTTAACTTCAACGACTACTCTCACGATTGTTGTTACACCACCGACAAGCATTGCAGTGCTTCCGATCAGCAGTATGGTACAATCAATTGCACCGAATCCTGCAAGCGAAGAAGTGCAGATCCGCTTTGCAATCAAACGGAGTGAGGACACCAAAGTGAGCATGATGAACATGCTTGGACAGACTGTGATGATACAGACAGCACCGCGCGGCAGTGAGGCAATCATGTTGAACATCAGAACATTACCAAGCGGTACATATCGCGTGGTGATGCAGGACAGTCGGGGCATGGCAACACAGCAGATAGTGGTGGTGCGATAATGCACTATGGTTGTGTGAAAAAATGTGAGCGGGAATATCTTTGGATATTCCCGCTCGTGTTTTTTTTGGCTCATGAGAGTGAGTGGTTTTTAATCAATGCTTTGTGATAGTGCACGTAATTCGTTATAACTACGTGTCGTAATGATAGGTAGTTGCGGATTGAACACTGTATCAACATGTCGAAATGTACGAAGAATATCCTCTCTCGTGCTCCTGCCAGTTTCCTGCCATGCGCTTTTGAAGCTCATATCATGCGTATAGGGGTTGAGTCGAACGAATGCGCGCATCAGTGCGGTATCTTGCTGAAAGGTGAAGAAGAGATGAGGAAAGTACTGTTGAAGGAGAGCTGAAAAAATAGGATCTTCTTCGGCAAAAAGAGCAAAACGAAAAACTAATCCTTGTGTTGATGCGACAATACGATCGTGGTCTATTGGCGATGGGACAGTGATTGTGCCAATGCCTTGTTTTTTCAGGCACTCAATCAACTTTTCAGCTTGTTGTTGCGCATATTCAGAACTGGCAAATGTAAAGACATTTTGTAGGTTATGCGCTTGGTTGATACGGGGATTCGTTGCAAAACTCTGTGGTCCGAACATGGGATGAAATCCAACAATGTGGATATACTGTTGTATAGCATCGGAGCATAACGATATAACACGCTGAACGTGAGACCATGCAGGTCCTTGTAATGAAGAAATTATCCACAATGTTGTGTGTAAACCTTGTCTGGCGCGCAATGTGGCAAGCTGTACGTACGTATCGGCAAGGAGTGAATGGTAGATGTGCAAAGGAAAGCATGGAATGACATGTTCAGAGTTGGATAATTGTGTATCGTAAAGCATTGGTGTGCTTTGAAGATCGCATCCCTCAAGCTGAAACGGATCACAGTGCTGTAAACTATGGGGAAGAAAGAGTGTTTGTAGAAAAGAACCAAAATGACCTTGATTACCGAGAATGCTAATTGTTGACATAGACTAATGAAAGATAAAATCACTAAAAACGGAGCTCATGTGAGCATAATTGTTCGTAAGTGTCTTGTTGAAATACGGGATTAGGCAATTGTAGAATTTCATGGACATTATTGCGGACTGTTCGAGCATATTCCACCAGTGGCAAGTCATATTCATCACCATTAAAAGGATCTTCAACTTCTTCAGCCAGCATTTCTAACCCAACCATTGCAAAGGCAACAAACATAACAAGAGGTATTGTGTAATAGCCATATTCTGCAACTAAACCCAAAGGTAAGAGCATGCAGTACAGCGTTACAAAAAGACGGATATAGACGCTATACGAAAAAGGAATCGGTGTGTTATGAATGCGTTCGCATGAGCCGCAAATATCTGTTTGCAGAGTCATTAAGTCTTTCAAATTACGCACATCATGATCGTCGAGAATGCATTGTTGGCGGAGGGAGAATAACAAACGAAAGGACTGCACCATCATTGCATTTGGCTTGTGTACTGCTCTTTGTATTGTTTGTAACTGTTCAGGCGAGAGTGCAAGTAAACGTTCAAAACGATAAGAATTTTGTAAAGTATCTTTCAACAAAAAAGCGAAGTTGGAAAGATAGGCGGCAAGTAACAGTCTTTCGCGTGTGTGCTGCGGTAATCTTCCATCGATATAGAGCGCGATATTTCGAGAGGTGTTAATGAGCGATCCCCATAGTTTGCGTCCTTCCCACCAACGATCATATGCCGTATTCGTGCGAAAAGCAAGGAGTACACTGAGTGCGATACCAAGAAGAGTGAAAATATTAGAAGGAATACGGAA
Source organism: Ignavibacteria bacterium UBA4661 (assembly GCA_002405405.1). Lineage (GTDB taxonomy): Bacteria > Bacteroidota > Ignavibacteria > Kapaibacteriales > UBA4661 > UBA4661. Next base: position 7,510 of record DHLT01000109.1, read on the forward strand.
GAGAAGCAATCCAGAGTGTAATTCAAGCCAACAAATTCCGGTTGAGATTATTCCAAAGATACCGACAACAACAAACACATTACGCAGAGTGTGGCTTTGAGTAAGACGGATAGTGCTGATAAGCCATTGTTGGTAAAGAATTTTCAGCATAGCATAAAGAAAGTCCGGTGGATGGATGTATCCAAGTACGTCAATATTGTGCAGAGTACTCGTATAAGGTTATATATCTGAGGTAAATAACTTGCATAAAAAATCCCGCTTACACAAACGTATAAGCGGGATATACAAAGAAAAGATAGACTAAATCTTTATGGCATTCCTACTGGAACAGCCGGGAGATTTCGTACATCAACAAAGGGGAAGTTTGAGCCAAATTCACGATTAATTGCACGAAGCATTTCTGTTGCAATTGCACCATATCCACGAGAAGATGGGTGAACGCCATCTAAACTGAAGAAGCCGCCCGAAATGAAGGCTACGGTCAAAGACGAGCCAAGACCTGGCATTGCATAACCGCGCGCAGCAACATCTGCTAATGTTGCATTTGCATCAAAGAGAGCTGCTCGCTTAGGACTTTGATAACGAGCTATGGCACTTGCAATCGCTGAGTTAAAGTCATTGGTTGCATTTCGTGCAACAACGATTTCCAGACTATCAAGAACCAAATTATCAGGAAGGGGATTTGCGAGGGATGTTCCTGCGCCTTGTGCAAGCAGTGTAGGAAGTGCTGAAACCGCCGGAAGAAGAATCAAGTCAGCTGCTGAAATGCGACGTAAGCCACCGGGTGAAAGCGATGAACGAACAACCAAGCCATTGAGTGTAGGACGTCCATTTTCCTGGAGCGGGAAATTTGCAGGCAAAGCACCCTGAATAAGTGCACGTGCTTGAAAATACGGCGCGAACAAAACATTGGGAACATTCCCAACCAGTACTTTTGCATTTGGCATTCTACGCATCACGGTATCAAGCAGAGCGTTGAATTGAGATGCAAAGCGCGCTGACTCAGTTGGTGTCGGATTAATTTGAGTTGTTAAAAATTGAATATTTGTACCGCTGGTTCCTCCTGATGTAGCGTAACCTAAAACATCATTGTTACCAATAAAAATTGTAACCAAGTTAGGATTGAGAGCCGCCGCTTGATCGACCAATGTACGACCAAACACAGGATTGCGCATAACAGCACCAAAGAATGGATTGCGTGCTGCTGACATGCGTGCCGCTGCTAATTGTGCTTCTATACCTGTTGTTGGCGGATGCATATCGGCAAGAACTGCACCGGGTACGCCAAGATTATTGTATGGGCGAGCAAGTGTAGCATTTGATGGTGCACTGCCAAAACTTTGTGGTGCTCCAAGAGTAAAAGACGAACCGGCCGGAACCAAAATTTGACGAGTACCAATTCCTTGACCCGACGCAAACCGCATATATTGGAATTGGTCTGCACCATCACCAACCGTTATGCCCATTGCTTGAGCCATAAGAACCGGGTATGCTACATCAACGTCTTTCCATACAACAGCACAGGATTGAAATCCTGCTGTTAAACTATTGCCATGAGAAAAATATCGATTTGGTGAGCAAGCCGATGTTATTGATACTGGGTCAC
>DHLT01000302.1:0-254 GCA_002405405.1 Ignavibacteria bacterium UBA4661
TAGCAATCACTGCATCAACATCATGCTGACACATAGACCAAAATTTGAAAAGCGAAACATGCAGATCATTGACCCAAAACTTTTTATTAGGGAATCTCTGCTTCAGATGGACAAAGACCGAACCACCACCGAGAAATGGCTCGCGAAATTCATCGAAAGGAGGAATTAATGTTGCTATGAGATCGACTGCTCGCCTCTTTCCACCCGGATATCGCAAAGGACTTTTAATCATACTACACACCTTGAACGATAAG
>DHLT01000302.1:372-6058 GCA_002405405.1 Ignavibacteria bacterium UBA4661
GCACACCTTGAACGATAACCGTAAACTTGTTGTCTCGTGCTTCTGCAAAGAGATCAGAAAGCATAGTTTGTTGAGTCGAGCTTAATTGATTCTCAGAATAAAATGCATCAACATCAACTTGGATCGAAGATGAGGTAATTTTTCCTTTTACCTTTGTTGAGGTCAGCTTGAGCACTGCTTTGCATGGCATGGTTTTACCATCAACAGTAGCTTCGGGTATATTGCAATACAACATCATTTTCAACAATCCATCTTTGATATCGCTTTGACTTGGAAGCATGGATGTAGCACTATGCTTACTTTCTATCAGCACGACACTGTCTGTATATTCGACTTCATCGACCGTGAAGTTATACTCGCCACCTAAGTAATTCGTGATGGTAATTTTTGCTTTTGTCAAGGTCGCAACATGTTCTTTGGGTTGGTATGTTACGATCTCTCGCGCTTGGGCTTGGCGGGCTTTCTCTCGTGAGAACTCCATAAAACTCTGCATACTTTTGTTGATCTTCTGTTGAAATTCGTCTAACCCTTTTTCACCATGCAATTTCACACCCGTTGCGTCCCCAATGCTGAGATAGGATGTCTTTACCACTTCAACAATCGCAGACAAATTATTTTTCAACTCATTCGTATTCCAATGGAGTGCAGAACTCTGATATGCTTCAAGCTCCTTGATTTTCCTGATGATATAAGCATTATCAAATTGCTGATTGGTAATTTTATTCTCACGACCATCGACTCTATCTGCTTTGTTGTAATATGCAAAAATGACATACACATCCAATAAGCTCATCAACGCAATAGTATCCCACTGAATGAAATCCCGATCACCATCAGCACCTTCATCTTTGACAACAGGTATGATCGTTATTCTCTTCGTGGCGCAGAATGTGTTATACACACGTTCGTAGGGATAGGATCGCGTCCTTTTGGGCGACACCCATTTCGACACAGCAAATGAATAATTCCCATCATGAAGCAAACATGAGGTTGGCGCAGTATTGATGTCAAAGCTCGCCATGTCCACAACAGGCAGACTGCCTGCCAAGACAGGTCTGTATTTGACTTCAGCTATGCGTGCAGTAATATCCATTTGCTCAAGAAAGTGTTTATTGTCGTTTTGGACTGGGGAATCTTTATCTGCTTCACCCATTCAAACGGTCACCCGCATCGCCCAAGCCCGGAACGATATACCCAATATCATTGAGTTGGCGATCGAGCTGTGCAGTAATAATCGGTATGGTCGGATAACGGTCATGTATAGCTTTTACACCTTCGGGTGCGGAGATCACTGCACATACAATCATACGCTGAACACCATCACGTTGTAAGCGGTCAATAGTTGCGCATATACTCCCCCCCGTTGCAAGCATCGGATCTAAAATAACTGCCATCGTATTCGTCTGCACCGCAGGAAAATTATAGTAGTATTCTTCGGGTTGGAGCGTGTGTTCATTTCTGCGAATGCCGATATAAGCAGTCTTTGCAGTCGGAAAGAAATACAGAAAACCTTCTGTCAGACCCAAACCCGCACGAATACTCGGAAGCAACACAAGATCATCAGAACACGATAGCCCTGTCGTATGCTCCAATGGCGTTTCTACCGGATGCTCGGTATAAGCAAAATGACGAGCAGCTTCATTCGCAAGCGAAGTGCTGATACGATGCATGGCAGAACGGAACTCTACCAGTCCTGTTTGCTTGTCGCGAAGAATGGTAATATCACGTTTGACAAGAGGATTATCAAGAATTGTCAGCAGAGATAAAGACATAAAAAGCAATTAAAAAAAGTAGATAGTTACTTGAGTGATTACTTCACATCAAAAAAATGCATGGCATTGCGCGTTGTGTGAGCAATAACATCATCGGTCGAAAGTCCTCGGATTTCTGCAATTTTTTCAGCGACATGATACACATAACTTGGCTCATTACGTTTGCCCCGATATGGTACCGGCGACATGTAGGGTGCATCTGTTTCGATCATACAATGCGTAAGTGGTAGATGAGCAACAACGTCTGACAGTGTTGACTTCTTGTATGTGATATTCCCCGTGAAAGACACCATCATACCAAGCGCAAGTGCACGATCCAACACTGCACGATCCGAAGAAAAACAATGCAAAACACCACGCAACCGCCCGTCCTGCTCTTCTTCGATGAGGTGCAAGACATCTTCATCAGATTCACGATTGTGAATAATCACAGGCAATTGAAATTGCTTGGCATAGCGCAATTGTCGGCGAAAAACATCTTTCTGCACATCACGTGGTGCAAAGTCGTAGTAGTAATCCAAACCACACTCACCGACTGCAACAATAGATTCTATGCGAGTTGCAGGATCTAGGATGGCTTCGATACGCTCAAAATCTTCTTCGCGGGCTTCGTGTGCATGATGCGGATGAATACCGATACCACAATACAACCGCACCGACGATAATGTTGCTTGCTCGTGCATCAATTGCAGTAAGCCATCAAAATGCTTTGGTTCAATAGCAGGGATAATAACCGTACGCACACCACGCTCTTCCGCACGCAGAAGTACTTCGCGTCGATCCTCGGTAAATTGTTCTGCATTCAGATGACAATGCGTATCAATCATGGCTATTCATCAAATACATTATTGGACTTCGCCCAGCGCAAGCAGAACTTCCTCAACATGACCTGTAACGCTGACTTTACGCCATTCTCGGAGTAATTTGCCATCATGTCCGATCAAAAATGTGCTCCGCTCAACACCCATATATTTTCGACCATACATCGATTTTTCCACCCATACGCCAAATGCTTCGCATAGCTCATGCGATTCATCACTAATCAGTAAAAAGTTAAGGTTATACTTATCAGTGAATTTGCCATGCGATTTGGTGCTATCAGGACTTACGCCGATGACCACTGCACCGCTTGCCGTAATACGTTCCATATTATCACGAAAATCACATGCCTCTTTGGTACAACCACTGGTATCATCTTTCGGATAGAAATACAATACCACGAGTTTGTCCTTGAATGCTGAGAGTTTCACTGTTGAACCATCGCCTGCTGTTGCGGTAAACGCCGGGACTTTTTTGCCGAGTGTTATCTGCGCCATAATACTTGATCGAAGAAATGTGAAATGATAAAATCAAAAAAATTATCGCAGAGAAATTTCAACGGCATTGAAATGCGTGATAATTGCATTATCGAGCGGATGCTCTGCTTTATTTGCAAAACCATGAGAGATCGTGGTAGTATCCGTGTCCGCTTCGTTATTGCCGATGGTCGGAGCTACCTCACCTTGAAGAATACTGGCAGTCGGCATTGCCATCTTGGACTGTACCGAGCTATTCTTGGTGATATTGTTTGTACCAAATGAAGATTTTCCGAAAGAAGAGTGCGTATCAACATTATTTGCGCCTTCGACCCGAACGGTTATTTCCCTCCCCCAATATGACTGTGCGACCTTGGTAAATGCCGGAAGAAATTCAGCAACACTATCAGCAAGAAAACTTTGCATGGGCTTGAGAATAAGCTGATTATCTGCAAATCTTGGTGTCAACAAATCTGAGATAATGAATTGCTTGATGCTTGCCGGTACGTCGGTAACTGCCAAGAAACGTTCCCAATGGCTTTGAAGTTCATGCGCCGGAACAACCCGTGCTTGTGCCGTTGGGGGCGAAGACGGCATTGCGCTTTGTTGGTCGTTCGACGGTTGTCTATCTCCTTGATAGATAGGGGATGATTCCTGCACGGAAGTTCGTGTCGGCTTCGATACTTGTGCCGACTTTGCTTCAATCTGTGCATTCTTCGCGACTGCTTGCGTGGACTTCGCAGGCATTGGTGCGGATTGTGCAGTACCATTTGCTTGGGCTACACCGCTTGATTGCACTATTCCGCCTGCATCAATTTTTTTTTTCAGCTGACGCAATTCATGAATGAGATCACCCACGACAATAGCACTATCTAACTGCGCCATTTGCACAAGCGCAAATTCAAAACGCAAACGGGGCTGTGGCGATGAACGTAGTTCTTTTTCGGTAGTCATGACAATCGAAAGCAAACGCAAGACATCCGCTTGTGTAAAGTGCTCCGCTTCGCTTGCGTACAATGCTTTTTGCGATTGTGCGAGTTCAATCAAATCCGTTGTTGATGTTGCTTTGATCGTCAAGATATTACGAAAGTGTTCTGCCAAACCAAGCAGACATTCTTGCATATCATAGCCACGCATAAAAACATCACGGGCTATCGAGAGCATTTGTCCAACATCATGAGTATAGATAGCACGCGAAATGGTAAAAAATAATTCTGTATCAATCAAATTGAGTGCTTCATTGACGTGCTGATACTGCAAATTCATCCCGCAGAATGCGACTGCCTGATCGAAAATGGATTGCGAATCGCGCATCGAACCATCGCCTTTTTTTGCAATGGTCAGCAGTGACTCTTCGTCGGCTTGAATACCTTCAGCTTTGGCAATGGTACGCAAGTGACGTGCAATTTCTTCGATTTGCATTCGCCGAAAATCAAATCGTTGGCATCGACTGAGAATTGTTGCCGGTACTTTGTGTGGTTCGGTCGTTGCAAAGACAAACAGCAAATGTTTCGGTGGCTCTTCGAGAATTTTCAGCAGTGCATTAAATGCCGATGTCGACAGCATGTGCACTTCATCGATGATATACATCTTGTACTTACCTGTTATCGGCGGATATTTGGCATTCTCTCGTAGAGTACGAATATCTTCGACACTATTGTTCGATGCACCGTCAATTTCGACAACATCAAGTGAACGTCCTGCCACTATATCGACACATGATTGACACACACCACATGGTTCAGCAGTCGCAGAAAGATTCTCGCAGTTCACTGCTTTGGCAAGCACACGAGCAGATGTTGTTTTGCCGACACCGCGTGGACCATTAAACATATATGCATGATGGATACGTCCCGTCAAGACCGCATTACGCAGGGTAGTCGAAACATGATCTTGCCCCACCACATCCATAAAGCGTTGCGGTCGCCATTTACGGGCAGTAACAATGTAGTCTTGCTGTTGTTCTTCTTGTTCTATCATGTTTTTACCAATACAATACTTAGCTCGTTGAGGTATTATGTCTCTGCTCTTTTCGTATAGTAACTACAAGTTACCAAAAAGCATTACTTCTTCTGTGCGAGACCATAGATCGGACTGCTTGCAGGTACAAGATCGCTTATGGTTGTGTAGGGCACAACAACTGTAAAAATGCCCTGCGCATAAGGTCCTGCATAGTATTGATTGAAATAAAATGCAATCCCCGCTTGCAAAAGACAAAAAGGAATTCCGCCCTCGCGCAAATCCTTCGTTAAACTTTTTAGCTCACCATTCTTGACCCATTCTGCATTTTGTTTGCGTAATTCCCGCATGAGAATCGTATTCAAAACATCGATATAGTCTTTCGGACTCTTTGCCGCCTTTGCCAAGCTTGGTGGTGTAACAAAAAGATCACGGAAAAGATCACGGAGTTGTAATTCACGAAAGTTTGCAGTACCTGCTGAACGATAAAAATTATTGCCACTTTGTGCGGTCATGCCATGTGCACCGCCGGTAAACAGATAATTGACGGATACCATACTGACAAGAGTATCGCCGAGATAAGCAACCGATGTCCTGTCATACGACGCATACCGAAAGACTTCGTCAGCATACTCTTTGTTTTCTTTTTTCATCTTTGCT
>DHLT01000108.1:0-2344 GCA_002405405.1 Ignavibacteria bacterium UBA4661
TTGCGAGTTCAGCCATAACAAGATTTACCGTAAAATGAAGAGAACAATCTATTCGAGAGAAAATTACTTTTTTGCGTTGCACAAAAGAGTGCAAAAATACAACACGCCCTGCAAAGAACTTCTGAGAAGTCGGACAGGACGTGAATAAATTATGGCAGAAGATTTATCGTAAAGTCATGTTGTATGCTCGCTGAATACAAGCAACAAGTTGCGCAGGCTGACCATTACGCCAGATATTTTTTGTTCGATAGCGCACCATGCATACCGATACTTGCCCCGATCGCCCTGCAAGACCTGCTCTTACTTGCGATGCAGGAAAAATATATTCACCTTGATTGTCATTGACAATTGCTTGAAGAGCTCGCCAACCATTCAAACCCGGTACAACTATAAACATCATGTCATCATTTCGTAAAGTTGGCAACCAACGTACTCGCAAATCTTGACCGAGTGTTATCGTATCGCTTGCGCCAATCAGCACAGGCGTTGCAGGCGAGAGAATACTGTCCTGCCATGCTGTTTGAGCAATGCTTTGCGTCGTAAAAAATGATGAAGCAGAAGCAAGCGCTGGAATACTCCATCGATGCCATGTACTTTCATCGTACTGAATATGATTGGGCGCAATCGGCAGAGCATTGGGCAAATTGATACTGCCAATCGCATTGGCTCCTGTACGCCCACTGACATAAGAAAATCCTCGTCGTCGTACGGCAATACTTGGTGTAACATTACTATTACCTTCAAAAAGAATGGTATTGCCAATTTCAACAAAAGGCAATGGACTTTGCACCCCACAGGCAATGAGTGCATGAGCTTGCGGGAAACCATCAGGAGAGATTCTGCCGGCGGAAATAAACAGTGAAGCCGTTGTATCTATCGGTGGTAATTCAATAGAAGAAGCTAATGTATTAGCTTGCTCTTCGATAAAGTTTTGAATATACGATACACGACGAAGCGTACCATTGTTGTTAGCAACAACAGGCAGTCGATGCGCAAGCTCGGTTGAACCATCGGTACGAATGCTATACAAGAGCAGTGTATCATACCCTATGCCTTGCGGCAGAAAACCACGATTAACTCGTACCGTCGTAAGAATATTTCCCGTTGCCTGCTCTATTGAGACCGATAACCATGCACTTTTACGCGCTGAAGTAATAAGCCAACGCATATCGGGTTGAAGTGTTTGTACGGCGATACTCCGCTCACTCCATAGTGTTCCAAAATCTACATTATCAAGATCAGTTGAAATTGTACCGGTAGTTGAGGGTGGAATTTCAGGAGATATGATACCGGCGGGAGCGCACCCGAAGACAATACTGATGAGAAACGCGATCATCATCCATGGCACATGCGGCATCATGTTATGCCGAAACAGCAGAAACATAGCAATATCCTATTGCGATTTCTTTGCAAGAACATCTTCTTAGAGTTAGCAAGAAGATTAGTTGGGTACAATAGTAGTTTCGGCTAAACGAGAAAGAACTTTACGGATGACATTGAAAGAATCTTGACTGCTTTGGTACGTACAAAAAAGCAAAGAGACCACCTCTTGCGAGATGGTCTCTTATGCGATTACCCTCTACCTTCTTTTGGAATGATAAATCTTAGCGGGAAACAACTGCCTCACGTGTGAACGAGCGATTACCGATCGTTATACGGATGTAGTACATTCCAGCGGGGATATTATCAGAAGGCAGTGCGATAGTGTGCGTACCGGAACCCATTGTCGCCGCATCGACAAAGGTTGCCACTTTCTGACCGAGCATGTTATACATAGCTACTGTAATCGTTTCACGGCGTGGGAGTGTTACACTCATCACAGAACTTTCGTTCAATGGATTTGGAGCCGGAGTACCGATGTTGTAGTCGAGTCCATCAATTTGAACAACTGATGATCCAATTCCTACCACAGCCTGTGTACCGATACCAACATTCACGCGACTATACTCAAGACATGAGCTACCTGGAGCCATGAAGCGGATAATACCTCTGCCTGTTACAACATTCGGGATGTTGATTTGTTGCGATGTACGCAAGCCAACCGAAGCATTTGCCATAATCGTCGTCCACGTTGCACCACCATCCGTGCTGAGTTGAATATCAGCATTGTTGGTAAAGCGTGCAGTCCATTGGAGTGTAATTGGCTGACCCGGTGTCAATTGTGTACGATCTGCCGGAGCATTGAATGTTACCATGCCCGAAGCAATTTTGAATTGTTCTGAGCGGGCAATTTCGCTGTTATCAGACATATCGATCATACGTACGATTGCGTTACATGTGTTTGTAGCCGCCGGGATGGTTGTCCATGCCGAATTCAAGTTACGTACTTGCGACAAGCCGATCG
>DHLT01000108.1:2453-4514 GCA_002405405.1 Ignavibacteria bacterium UBA4661
CTTGCGACAAGCCGATCGGTGTCCATGTTGTACCATTCAATGTATACTCGAGACGGATATTGTTTGCAAACTCATTGCGATCAATATTCCAACGAATATCCGGTGAAGGCATACCATTCCACATTGTTGTCAAAGCATTTGGCGTTGTGAAGCTTGGAGCTGCAACAATGCTAAAGGTGTTTTCGCTGCGTACAAGTTCTTGCCCTGTTGCAACATCGACCAAGCGAGCGAGTGCGCGATCAGTACTTGCATTAGCAGGGATATTCCATGTCATACCGTTCTGAGTAATAGTTACTGCACCACCTTGTACGGCTGTCCAAGTATTGCCACCATCAAGAGAAATCTCCGGACGAACATTTGCTTGGATACCTTGTGAACGCCATGTAACATTCACAGAGCGACCTGCACGATAACGCTCACCACCATTTGGCACTGACATTGTTACACCACGTGGGCTACCAAGAGCCGAAATAGTTGTGAATGTACCTGTTGGACCTTGACCGCGTGTATCGAGAACTGCGGTGCTACGGTGCCAGCCAAATTGCAAAGGCTCATTGGTTGAATTCGGACGAACACGGAAGCGAATAACACCAATTTGTGTTGCCACAGTCGGTACAAATTCACCTGACGGACGTGTAAGAGCATCATACATAACATCAATACGACGAACATTATCAGCTTCAGCAACACCACGACTGCTACCATCGACATATGGAGTTGCTGCCATACCTGTATAGCCACGTGATGGATTTACATTGAATGCTGTATTATACTCTGTTGTATTGACATATTCCAATGCACGGTTGTTGTATGTGATACCAAAGGTAGCATGACCCATTGCAAAAGGAGAACCTGTACTTGCAATAAAGACCGGAACCTCTACGATAGAATCACCAACAAAGCGAGGACGAGCTGTAAGAGAATATGATGCACCGGACTGAAGGAGACCCTCTCCACCAACTTTTTCAGACATTGGATGGAAAATAGCTGCATCTTCTTGAGCGGCTTTCATTACTTGCAGAGCACGCGCTTCTTCAAGTGTTTTGTTTGCTAACAACTCTTTCGCAGAAGCAATCATCACTTTTGAACCTTCAGGATCAAGAGGAGAGATATACTCCATTGGACTCTCTTTTGGTTTGCTATAGCCCAAAATGGACGCTACTTTTTGCATTGCTTGCTCATCATTTTCTGTATTGCGCTCACCGGTATTACGGAAGAACGACAATGAAGTAGTAAAGAGCGAAGAAATACGACCAAAATTACGATCGACGATATCACGGTCAAGAGCATTGACAGTACCATCACCCGTTACATCTGAACGCACAGTTGAAGAACCTGCATCCAAACGTACACGTGTACGGTCACCAGCATCAATTTGACCATTTTTCTCAACGTCACCTGCCACCATCGCACCTGTGGCTTGCACTGTACGGAAACCAGTACGACCATCGTTAAAGATTAGAGCTGTATTCGAACGCGGTGCATTAAAGGTTTGATTCGTTGAACCAACTTGGTTACCTGTTGCCGGGAATGTAGCATTAGCAGCCGCAACCGGAGTACCATCTACACCATTCCACGTTGTGAAGTCCCAACCAGACTCAACTGCCCATGTAGCAAGATTATCACCAGAGAACGCATACGGTGTTACCGAGCGACCCATCATTGGCAAGTGGTTAAGATGATCAACAACAACCCAATAACTGCCATCAGCAACATTTGACATTACAAATGGAACATTCGCAAAAGTTGAACCATTTTGTCCTGGGGTGAATGGATTGATAAGGCCATTCAATGCAGGATTCAAAGCACTTCCCTCTGGTACTGTTAAGGCACCCAAGTTTGGATCACGATAGTAGCCATCAGCCGACTCGGCAGAGTCTGCAAAACTACCAACAACACCACCTGAGTTATTATACAATTTCGCTTTCAAACCGCCAGTTGCATACGTTGCAGCCATATTGAAGTTACCCGATGCAGTACCTGTCGAAGCCGCTAGCATTTGGAAACCCATACCATTGAAATACCCTTCGAGTACAACACGAACTGTATAGTTTGATGGAG
>DHLT01000108.1:4627-12996 GCA_002405405.1 Ignavibacteria bacterium UBA4661
TAGTTTGATGGAGGAATCAAATTAAAGAGCGGACCTTCACTCAACAATGACGGAATTGTCAAACTGTTGAATGTTGTGTTACGATATCCCCAAGCACCATTCAAACGAAAACGACCATTACCACGTGCAGGACCCATTTGACCTTGATCACTGAATGTACCATTACCATCTGTATCGGGATCGGCTAAACCAACATTCAATTGACCAGCATATGGTGTCGTACCAAGTTGGAAATTGGTTGTACCAGGTTGTGTAAATGAACGTGTGTATGTACCTGCGTGATAAGTCGAACCAACAAAACGATATGGAGAAGAGGATAATGCTCCACCACCACGTGTAGAGAATTCCAATACGCCAGGATTTGAGTTCGCAGAACCACCAATCATTACAGTACCAAAGCTTGAAACATCATAGTCAAAACCAACCCAACGAACACGGAGATTTGTTACATTCACACGTACCAACTGCCCTGCCTGCGGTTCAACTATTTTCACTACCGGTGTTTGCCCAATGTATTGTACGGGACAAATACCCGCAACAGTACTAATCGTATACGATGCAGAAATTGCACTTGCACCGGAAATTGCTGAAGCCGGAGCGGAAGCAATTACTGTACCTCCTGCATAGTTTGTTGAAACCGTTTCACCACCATTCAGTGAAAATGCAACAACAAGGTTGGATGGAGTTGAGGTCGCATTAAAACGTGTATTCGCCGCACCTTGGATGTATGCCGTCAATGCACTTGGACTCAATGTTGTTTCATTTACGTTTTGTGCGGCACCGTTAGGTAAGCCATTCCAGAAACGCACCTCGCGCATTCCACCCAAGAACTGTTGAGCAGAAACACTTGCATTTGCCATTGTATTTGTTGTTGACAATGTGCGAGCAGGTGCCCAACCGATATATGTTGGGAAAGTGTTTGCTGTTGCAGTTGTACCAACGGTTGGTGGAACAAGGCGCACAGCTGCCCCTAACTGGGTAGCAACAGAGTCTTCATTTTGTGGATTACCATCGATATAGAATGTCACGCGCGACGAACCGACATTATCGTTAACATCGACCAACACACCAACATGCGACCACAATGTATCCAATGTACGAGTCAAAGGCGCAATCAGAGGACGGTTAATATCACTCACTGCACGGCGTGTTGTACCGTCAGTTAAACCAACAATCAATTCGAGTTGCCCCGTCGATAGAAGATTGAAAGCATAGTGAACACCATTGCTTGAACCTTTTGTCAAAATCGGATAGAAATTACTACCTGATGGGAACTGATATGGACGAATCCAAGCTTCAACAAAAGAATAACGATTATTCATGTTCAAACCGGTACCGGCAGGAACAGTCAGCTGTGAATTCGAGTTCATATTAGCCACAAAATACGGAGCGAGAGCAAAGTCACCGGATACAGACTGGATAGCTTGTACTAATGCAGAATCCGATGATGATGAACGACCACGTAAACGTAAGCGAGCTACTCGATCATAAGTCGAAAGACTTGATGTTGTTGCACTCTGTGCATTCGATGCCAAATCATTATCAGTTGGACCTCCCCAGTTGTAGAGTGGCGACCAATGAGGAAGGTAATTACGAATATGAGTCATTGGAGCTGTGATGTCAAAACCACCATTTACAAAAGATGACGGTGCCAAATCAGCAGAAGTCACCTCTAAATCCAATGGAAAACCATTCGCACCACCGAGATTTGCAGCAGTAGAACCTAAGAAACCTGCTGGTGCCACACCTGCGTATGTTGTCGAAGCAAAAGTTGACATCGCATATGTCCAGTTGCCTGAGCCAATTTGGAATTGAATATCCAAATCACGACTATTTGATTGATCGATATTACCCAAACCATACCCTGCCCAACGAATTTGAGCAGCTGTTGTCCACCATTCAGCAGCACCATTGACAGACACATTACCAAGATTACTAATACCTTCGCAACCACGTGGAGATGTAATCTTAATATGACCACGATCAGGACGATAGCGCGCAAGTGATGCCGAAGTCGTCGCGCTAATCATGTAGTTGGCGTTATTTGTTCCAAATTGGAAATTCGTTTCCGTCGCAAGATCTGCTTGCGAACCCTGCAGTGTATAATACAACTCCAATGCGCGCTTCACATTATTTGATGCTTGTACTGCTGGTGTAACATTAAATGTTGCGGGATTAGATACACCAGGAATGAAACGACGCAATGCTGAAGCATATAATGTATCACTCAACGGTGCACGCCATACTTGAACATCTTTCAATCCGCCATGGAAGTAGTTGTTTTGATTGCTCAAACCGCCATTTGTTGTTGGGTTCACACCCACCCATACACGATGACTTGTCAACAATGAGCGAATGTTCAAGCCGGATGTATTTGTTTGACGAGCAACTAACTCACCATCAACGTAGAGACTCACAACATTATCTTGTACTGTTGCAGCAATATGGTACCAGTTGTTACCTACACCTGGTGTACCACCACTCAAAGGAGGATTATTAGGAACCACTGTATTTGTACCATCGACAGTTAAAGCATTCGGTGCTTGCACAGTCGCGACGTATGTTGGTGTTGCACCAGGAAGATTCTGACGTACACGGAATGACGGTATATTGCCATTCGCAAGGTATAACATCCATGCACCCTCTTGGTTAGCATTCGGCTCACCAGTAGCAATAATACCTACTTCAGAGCCATCCGGTTTTTTACTCGTTAAGTTCACCCATGCAGATACTGTGAACTGGGTAGGTGTACTAAATGGAGATTGAGAAACCAAATACTCATTCTGACCATTGAACTGTGCATAGAAGTTCCGACCAAGAATGAATGTCTGATTAATATCAGCAATACGTGTCGTCGAAGTTCCTGCTTCAGCGCGTGAGGTCAAAATCGATTGTGAACCTGTTGTAACAAGTTGCACAATACGTAATGCCGCTGTTTCGGAAGCTACTTGGAAGTTGGAGTTTGTTCCCCATACAACACGAAGAATACCACCATAACCGGCAAATTGCGATGCAAAAGATGGAATAACAGTACCATCTGTTGATGTAATTAAGAAGTCTGCCGGAGTTACACCTGAAGTAACAGGAGCATTAGCGTTAGTAATCTCATTTGTTCCAAAGAAATCTCTATTACCGTACGGAATAGCCTGTAAACTTGCTGTCGTTTCCGCTACACGACCAATATCTACCCATGCAGAACTTGGAGATTGACGATAGGAAAATGCATACGCAAGAGTCGTTGTACCATATTGTGCATAAACAAGTGGTGTCGATGCTGTCGTTGTACCGGCAACAATCAAACCACTTCGCTCAAAATAAATCGGGAATCCGGCACGACCGGGGTTTGTACCTGCAGGATCGCGTTGATACAACCGACTTCTTGAAATTGTTGATGATGATAATGACGGATTAAGTAAAGTAATACCGGCAATTTTAAATCCTGTACCTGCGCCACCGACATCACCGGTGCTGTAGTCTGACTCCCATGTAGGATTAACAAATGTCAAACGAGCGCTAGGCGATGTTGAACTGGTAATCTCTGTACCATCACTTCTAAAGAGGCGTGTTGGCGAGAAGTTACCGGGCGACAAACCAGCTTGTCCAACAAAGACAATTCCTGTTGTTGCTGCAGAGAACCCTGGCTGATCCTCATTGATAATATCAAACCAAATGGAGCCGATAAACGACCCTTTGGCTGTGCTGCTATCTGGGCGAAAACCATTCGTTGCACCCAAGGTACCCAAGTTCAACTCAAGTTTGTGAACAAAATTCGATCCGCCATCGTTTGACGGAGCACTCGACAGCGTAATGCTGGATCCTGTAACCACCGAATTGACCAAGCGGTACACACTCGATGTCGAAATCTGATCAATATCAACGTTGATACTGTCAGTTTGTCCATACTGATATTGTCCCAAGGGTCCCAAAAGACCAGCAAAGATTCCCGACGTCCCCGTTGTCGAGGGTGCTAGGAAACTAGTGTTGTACTGCATGGAGATCGTAGCAGATCCTAAGCGTTCGGATTGCGGTCCGACGCCTCCATTCAGCAATTTCATCCAGAGTTCGACCTGGATTTGGTCGCCGCGTCTGCGGTGGACTGCAGTGAGCTGATACTGCTCAGTTTGAGCAAGTAGATCAACTCCTAGCACCGCTAACAAGGCAACACACGATACCACCAAAGCGCGTAATCGCATTTTCGACGCTTTGAGTAATCGTACGGCATTCGGTACGGAGTAAGGCATATAACACCTCAATTGAATTAAAAATTGGTGAAAACCACCGTGATTTGAAGACATTCTACTCTGAGTGCACTTTACACTCTCTCTTTGTATCGGCAATCCGTTAAAAAACTTAATGTTTAAAAGTTTTCTTCAGGATGTGCTTACTTGCATCGTCCTACTTTACTGTTCATCATTACATGTTCCTATCTCAGAGAATTCATACAACTATCGTTCCTAAAATTTTGAGACGAACATTTTTGCGTTGAACTGCAGTAAAAAAGTCTTTTTACGCTGTTTGTCATGCGAAACACTTCCCTTACAATGGCTATGAATAGCCACAATGGCTTTTATCAGCCAAACTTTCTTCTCTACTCCTCTTTGTGTTCAACAATCATGAATGTTTAGTTACGCTTTGATCTGCCGATACTGATACACAACAAGCAAAGCAGATCTTCCAAAGTTTTTCTCGATGCAAAATCTGTCGTTCGCTTTATCTCCTCAATACTTGTACATGATTTTTCTTGTTGACCCATGAATGCTGTGTTGGATTCTCCTTTACTCGTTTTGTCTTCTCCTTTGCGTGTGGGTATTGTTACAATCTCTGATCGCGCCAGTAATGGCATCTATGCGGATATATCAGGTCAAGAGATTCAAACATTTCTACGTGAACTCATTCTATCGCCTCTCGAGTTTTCCTACATTGTCATACCTGATGAACAAGTACTCATTGAGCAAACTCTCACTCGCTATGCCGATATTGAGCATTGTGCACTTATTCTTACTACCGGAGGTACTGGACCTGCACCACGCGATGTTACACCCGAAGCCATGCACAACATTTGCACCAAAACCCTGCCAGGTTTTGGCGAACAAATGCGATCTGCTTCGCTCCGTAGTGTACCGACAGCCATCCTTTCCCGTCAAACCGCAGGGATACGAGGCTCATCGCTTCTCTTAAACCTTCCTGGCAAACCACGTGCCATTCGTGAATGTTTATCTGCTGTATTCCCCGCCATACCATACTGTTTAGAATTAATTGATGCCATCCCTGCTGTTCGTGCTCTTCAGTACGCAGAATCTGCAGGTGTTTGGTCACCGCTATGATTTTCTCACTTTACACGTTAGAAATCCATTTTGTCATATAAGGTCTTTATTGTACTTTGGCGAGCTGTTCCCTCGGTGATTTATGCCTGTCATCGTCGCGTTACAAAGTCTCTGTTAATATCGTGCGCATATCTCATCCGAAAACCGTAGGATCTATTGTTTCATTTCTCTCTTCACTTTTATTTATATGAAGAATATCTCTCTTCGTTCTAAACTCTTCTGGGGCTTTGGCATCATGCTTGGCTTTATTGCAATTGTTGGCTATGCCGGTGTGTATAGCCTCAACAAGATGGTACCTGCGACCAAAACTATGTATGTTGATCGCCTAGAACCATCCGCACAAATGGGCTCCCTAATGCGCGATTGGTATCGCATTCGTTCTATAATGCTAATGCACATCATTGAAACAGATCCATCAGTGAAATCTAACAATGAAGTCACGATGACAAAGCTACTTGATGATATTAAAAAAGTTGAAGAAGGATATGAAGCTACTTACCTTGTTCCTGAGGAGACCACCACATATGCAGAGTATAAAAAAGCCAAAGCAGAATATCTTCAACGCCGCGTGGGTATCTTGAGCGTGAGCCATACGGGCAACATCGCTGAGTCGTATAAAGTGGCTAATGATGCACGCCCCTATTTAGAAGCAGTTGTTAATGCAGCAGATCGACTACTAAAAATTCAACAAGAAGTAGGCAAACAGATTTTAGAAGAAAATGAAAAGACAGCATCTATTGTTTATTCTCTTATTTATAGTCTTGGAGGTGGAGCATTGTTGGTAGGCATCTTACTTGCCTTCTACATCGCTCGACTCATTGCAACGCCAATCGAGGCATTACAGTCTGCTGCTGAAAAAGTTGCACAAGGCAAACTTGATGTTCATCTTGATAATGACAGTAGCGACGAAATTGGTAAACTCTCTAAGAGTTTTAGTATCATGGTTCGTAATATTCGATCTGCTCGCGATGAAAGTGAGGCTAATGCTCAATATCTGCGTGACAGCGTTAATACCATGCTTACAGCTATGGAGCAGTTCTCTCGTGGCGATTTGACTATACGGTTGAAAATTACCGGTGAAGACACCATCAATATGCTCTTCGACGGATTTAACACTACAGTCGAACACATGCGCCAAACGATTATGAATGTTAGTAATGCAACAACGACTGCTTCCGCCGCTGCGACTCAACTTGCGGCAACTGCTGAAGAGATGTCAAGAGTAGCTCAAGATCAAGCACATAAAACATCCTTAGTTGCAGCTTCAGTTGATGAGATGCTGCAAACCGTACGCACGAATGCCAGTGCAACAACGCAAACTGCTTCTGTAGCAGAAAACAATGGGAAAAGCGCACGATCCGGTGGTGACATTGTTGAAAAGACTTTGGTCAAAATGCGTGATATTGCCGATGTTGTTACACGGTCAGCTGATACGGTACGTCGACTAGGTGATTCCAGCGCAAATATCGGTGAGATTGTATCGGTTATTGATGAAATTGCTGACCAAACAAACTTACTTGCCCTCAATGCTGCTATCGAAGCGGCTCGTGCCGGTGAACAAGGACGTGGCTTTGCCGTAGTTGCTGATGAAGTGCGCAAACTCGCTGAGCGCACGAGTATTGCTACCAAACAAATATCACAAACAATTAAGCAAATTCAAGAAGAAACAATCATTGCTGTACGTGAAATGCAACGTGGCAGCAAAGAAGTTAGTGAGGGTATGTCTCTTGCTGATGAAGCCGGTAAAGCTCTCAACAATATTGTACAAGGCACTTCTCAAGTACAAGATATGGTTACGCAAATTGCCGCGGCAACTGAAGAGCAAGCGCAAACCAGCGAACAAATTGCTGGCAATGTCAACTCTATGGCATCATCGAGCGAAGAAACAACACATGCCCTCAATGAAGTTGTTAGCACAGTGGAAAGTTTATCACGCATGACAGAAAATCTTAGCGGACTTATTTCAAAGTTCCACACAGATGCCAACACGCAAATGAATCATCCAGCCCTGAATGGTCATTATTCTAGTTTGCACACAAACAGAAAACAAATAAGCAGATAAACGGCAAAACAAGGGCGATAGAGATTCTATCGCCCTTATGATTTATATTTCAGACATTTATGTGTCAAATCTTATACTCTGTTAGTTGCTCAAATCTTATACTGTGCGAGTAAACTCTGATACTGTGCATCGGTTTCAGCTTTAGACTCGACAGAGTGAACTTTGTCGAAATACAGCAGTATTCAATAATTCGATTTGTATCTGTGTATTTATGTAAATCGTAGGTATCTCTATATTGTTCGCAGGTATCTTCATTGTACACTTATTTGTATCGTATAGAGGTTGAATGAATGATGTGACCATATAAGCGTGTCAGCTGTAACGCAAGCAAACCGGTGTCCAAATGATGAATAGCATATTGTTTTGCCGTTTCTCCCTTTGTTCGCCATGTCGATGGATTCTCCAAGGCAGTAATAAGACATTGTGCAAAATCCTCCGGTGTACCCGAGGCGGCCATCCAACCGCAATCGCTCTGTGCAAAAATGGCTGGGAAATCACTTACCGGTGTTGCAACTACCGGCAGCGCCATATTGAAATAGTCCGTGATTTTTGAATGCCAACGAGCTTTGTTGGCGGTATTGACTACAAAAGGTAATAATGCAATATCACTTGCAGCTAAGTGGCGATAGACATCTTTCATAGTTGGTAAGTGCCCCACATGAACAATATTATACGCCGACAATAGTAGAGGTTCCAATCGGTGGCTACCAATCCATAAAACTTTGAATGACCTCTGTGTTTTCGACCGCACAATATCAAGCGAACGAAAAAGAAAATTTAAATCTGACTGATAAATTGTTCCGATAAAACATAACACGGTATCAGCGGAACTAATCCCTAGTGAAGCAATGCTCTCTCGCGATTCTTCACGATTTGGTACCGGTAGAGAGGCATCGCACCCCACATGCACAATTGCAGTCCGCTCCGGGGGAAAATTCATTATGTTCAAACGCTCTGCTAAATATGACGTGATTGCCGTTGCT
>DHLT01000108.1:13141-21655 GCA_002405405.1 Ignavibacteria bacterium UBA4661
ACGAAAAAACTCCTCGAACCACACTTCGACTTTGCCAAATGTTTTGGCATACCACACACCAAAACGTTCGGTAGCAATACCGCTATCGCCAAAGAGATCCCACCAACTCAGAACAAGAGGTATCTTCTGCCAATACTTGATATGGAGTGCAGTCAGAATAACATTTGGACGAGCATCAATTGCATGAACAATATCAAACTTTCTTTTTCCTGCAATCACACACCGCCACACTGCATTATAAAGATCAATTCCTTGGCGCAACTTGCCCCACAGCAAATCCGGAGATTCAATAATCTCAACTCCTTCATGCACAGTCTTACTTGGCAAAAATCGTCTCGTCGCTGACGTTGCAAATAATGTAACCTGATGACCCGCTCGAACAAGTGCAACGCATTGCTCCAGCACCTTAAAGTAAGGACCTGTTGAAACCTGATTATGAATAATCATAGCAATTCTCATACACGCTCCTCTTGATAGCTCATCAGGGCAGTACGAGCCTGTTCTTCATTCCATACACCTTCCCACTTCGCAATAACAATAGTTGCAACAGTATTACCAATAAGGTTGGTAATTGCACGTGCTTCCGACATAAAGCGATCAACCCCTACAAGCAATACCATACCTGCCACAGGAATTGTTCCCACTGATGCCAAAGTTGCCGCTAAAGTAATAAATCCGCCACCCGTCACGGTTGCTGCACCCTTAGAAGTAAGAAGCAAAACAGCCAAAATCGTCAATTCTTGTCCCATCGTGAGTGGCGTGTTGGTTGCCTGAGCAATGAATATTGCTGCCATAGTCAGATAAATACTTGTACCATCTAAATTGAAAGAATATCCTGCGGGAATAACAATACCAACCACAGACTTCTCGCAACCAAGAGTTTCTAATTTTGCCATAATGCGAGGTAATGCCGATTCAGATGAGGATGTACCAAGTACAATGAGCAATTCCTCGCGGATATACCCCAGAAGCCGCCAAAGTGAAATACCAACATACCATCGCATAATCGCACCCAAGATGACCACGACAAACAACACACATGTAGCATATACACAAACCATAATTTTCACCATTGATGCTAATGCTGCAACACCAAACTTACCGATGGTATAACCCATTGCGCCAAAAGCGGCAATCGGTGCCAGGAGCATGACAAATCCAACAATAGCCATCAGCGCATGGCTCATTGTATGGATTGCTCGTATTAAGCTATGCACACTTTCGGGATGATAATCTGTTGTCTTTGATAAAGCAGTACCAACAAGAATAGCAAGTAATAATACTTGGAGCATTTCACCTTCAGAAAAAGCACTGAAGAATGTTGTGGGAATGATATGAAGAAGAAATTCAATAGTAGTTAAATCCTTTGCACCCGATGTATAAGCAGAGATTTCCTTGACATCGAGTTTGGCAACATTAGCGTTAACCCCTGCGCCGGGCTGTACTGCATGTACAACTACTAGACCTATGACTAATGCCAGAGTTGTGATAATCTCAAAGTACAACAATGCTTTGCCACCTACCCGCCCAACCTTTTTTAGATCGCCCATTGCTGCAATACCAGCAACGACCGTAGTAAAAACAATTGGTGCAATGAGCATTTTAATGAGTTTAACAAAAGCATCCCCTAAAGGTTTCATCTGCACACCTAAATCAGGTGCGAGGATGCCCAACAGGATACCCAGTGTAATCGCAATCAGCACTTGCACATAAAGATTTCTTAAGAAGTATAATTTCATAAACCTATGGTCAAAGGAAAAATCATCAAAAGAAGTATTGCGAGAATACTCATATTCGCCGAACCTTACCTGAAAGTCGTACAAGCGCATTACGCTCATCATCGTCTAAGAAAAGAAGCGCAAAAATAATAAGCGGTACAAACACAAAAAGTATACGCAGTGCAATTGCTACACTTATCGAAAGAGACAGAGTAAGCCAATTTGCAACAACGAAAGTAGTTGCAGTTAAGGCGATAAGAATAAGCATACGCCGCCATTCATACTGTATCGGAAAAATTTTTACCGCCATACGGCATAATAAAAATGCAGAAATACCATACGCTGCAACTGTAGCCCATGCTGCACCCCACATACCAATCAGAGGTATAAGTGCAAGATTTAGTACTACTTTTACGCCTGCTGCAACACCGGTTGCTATTGGCAGATATTTTGTCCGTTTGCGGATGTAAATACCTGCTGTCAAGTTGGTGTAAATTCCCAAGCAAAAATATGCTAACAAAATAATAGGGATAATACCTAAGCCACTCCAATAGATAGGATTAATAAAACGCCCGCCGACAAAAGGCATGCGCACAACATATTCCATGAGCAGCGATGTGCTAAGGAAAACAAGAGAACAAGCAACCGTAAAATAGGTTAGTACACGAGGAAATAATGTTCGTGCCTCTTTGCCGGAAGAATGTGACAAGAAAAATGGTTTCCAGGCGTATTCAAACATCGTTACCATCATCATCATAGGCAAAGCAAGACGAAAATTTGCTTGATACATACCAACTTCATCGGCGCCAGCCATGAGTTGCATAATAGGTCGATCAATCACTTGCAGCATCATTGCTGCGAAACCACTCGGAATGGTAGGCAAACCAAAAGCAAGCATTTCACGAAGAAGCGATGTATCAAATCGCGTTCGCAAAAATTGCGCAATCTCAGGTGCAACTAAGAAGACACCTACAATTGAAGAAATCATCCCTGCAATAAAAACACCCATAATTCCTTGTTTCATACCGACGACCAGCACCAGATTAGCAATCACATTAACAACAATCACAGCAAACTTTGTCATTGCAAAACGCCGTGCTTTGCGCGCCATACGCAGAGCAGCATATGGTATCACCGTGAGAGCATCATAAAAAGCAATCCATGCGGCAATAGCAACAATATCCCCCATACCGGCTTTACGACTCCATACATCAAGCAGTGAAGCACATGTTGTATTCGTCATGGTAATAAGCAATGTTATGCATCCGCTCACCGCGAGAATCATCGTAAATGCTACCGAAAAAACATGTTCTGTTGTTGCGCGATTCTCTTTGTTATAAAACTTGAAAAAAGCAGAATCTAAACCAAACCCATAGAGGATATTGACAAAAGCAATGAGTGAATATAAATACGCTGTTTCCCCAAGTTCCGCTTTGGTCAAGTAATTCGTGTAAATCGGTGTCAACAAAAATGTCAGGAACCGCCCTACAATTGTACTCATGCCATAGACAAGCGTATCAGAGGTGAGCGAGCGGAGTTTTCCAATCATAAAAATTCGAGGTTGTTCTTAAGCGAAGAGTTGCTTACTATTGTGTAGAAATACCCACGCGAAACATTGTGTTTCTTGAGTGTGATACTACTTCTTCGCATTGTTTTCATTGTTAATCATTAGTATATGCAAAAGTACGAAAATTCACCCCGTTCATTTGGGCGCACATCAGTCCTCTCACTCTTTCTTCTCTTTGTTCTCAGTACACCATGGTATGTTTTAAAGAGCAGTGCACAAAGGCAGAAAGCATCACCAACAATTCAACGTTCTACTGCTACACTCGCGCAACAAATTCGTACACACATTCGCGCTCTGGCAAGTGAACAATTTGAAGGACGTGCTCCAGGCACCAAGGGAGGCAAACTTGCAGAATCATACATTATTGAGCAGTTCAAGAAAATAGGACTACAACCTATGCCTGTAAGCACATACACCGATGGAGTACATTATACACAATCATTTAACTATCGCGTCAGCATGAAACTCGGCGCAAAAAATACTTGCTCGATACAGTCACATGCCATGGTCGAAGGTATGGTACAACAACGCGCTTTACCGCCACTCAATATCACATGGACACCTGGAGAAACGTATATGCCTTATGGTTTTTCAGCTGATACAACTGTGACAGGTGATCTGGTATTTTGCGGATATGGTATTTCGGCAAGCGAAATCGGTTACGACGATTATGCAAATATCGACACTCGCGATAAAATTGTTGTTATACTCAGTGGCACCCCGGAACCTAACAATCCACACAGCAAATTTGCAGAGTTTGAAAATGTTCGACGTAAAGCACTCAATGCTCGCGAACATGGCGCGGCAGCAGTCATTGTTGTAGAACCATCAACAGAAGAAAAAACATCTGTACAGCAGCTCAAAGTTGATCGTACCGGTTCGGGAGGTATTGCAATTGTATCAGCCGATCACAGTGCAATAAATCAATTACTCTATCCTGACAAACCCGTCGCTACACTGCACCGCATACTGCAAGAAACTAAACGACCACAAAGTTTTGCGATTACCTCACGCATGACCTTGAGTGTTGATGTTGATGCTATTGAAGCACCGACTTCCAATATTGTTGGCATGATACCCGGCACCAATCCACGCTATGCCAATGAGTATATCATTATCGGTGCACATTATGACCATTTGGGCTATGGTAGTGAGAACTCGCTTTATGCAGGCAAAGACAATCGCATTCACTTTGGTGCAGACGACAATGCTTCCGGTACAGCCGGCATGCTAGCACTTGCCGCCCTCATTGCACGCACGCCTCTGCAACGCCCTGTAGTATTTGCAGCATTCTCAGGTGAAGAATCGGGTTTGCTTGGCTCTGCATGGTTCTGTAAATATCCACCGATAGCACTGTCATCTGTTATTGCAATGCTTAATCTTGACATGGTTGGTCGTATGAAAAATGATCAACTTTCCATTACCGGCACGGGTACATCACCTGTGTGGAATACACTCCTTGACTCTCTCAATAAGACATCAAAATTTATTCTTGCAAAAACAGCTGATGGTTTTGGACCCAGCGACCATGCAAGTTTTTATGCTAAAGAGATTCCCGTACTCCACTTTTTCACGTCACTGCATGAAGACTATCATCGACCAACCGACACATGGGATAAAATCAGTATTGTCGATGAAGAACGCATTGTACAGTACATTCATCGGATTACACGAAGTGTTGCCAGTACACCCATTCGTCCGGTCTTTACAAAGGTACAATCCAATGCAACACAGCGTACCGGTGGTTTCCGTGTTTATGTTGGTTCAATTCCCGACTATGGCGAACATCCCAAGGGTATGAAGGTTGCCGGCGTTCGCGAGGGCAGTCCCGCACAGAAAGGAGGCTTACAAGAGGGTGATATTATGATTGAATTTGGTGGGCAGAAGATCTCTAATGTTTATGACTACACATATGCGCTTGGTCGATTTAAAGCAGGTGAAAAAGTCAAAGTCATTATTCTTCGTGGTAAGAATGAAAGCGACCGCAAAGAATTAGAGATCACACTAGAAGGGCGCCGCTAAACATCGTCGCAAGAGCACAAAAATTTTCGGTAAAACATGAAATCTTTTCCCATTTTGTGGTTTCTAGATGTGAAAAATATTGTTTCAATATATACCGCCGTGCTTGTCGAGATATATTTCTTTTCAGCAGATTGCATTTATTCGTCTTTGTTTCTGCCTAGACAGTTGTGACTATGGTTATACTAGTTGTTGATGATGATAAATTTATCCGACGCATCATTGAGGCAATGATACGTGAGGTTAACCCCTACTGCACTATCATCCATGCAGATAGTGCCGATAGAGCATTTGAGGTTCTTCGTCAAACTACTATTCACCTCATGATTCTCGACCTGAACATGCCACGTGTTCATGGTGTGGCTGTTTTGCAAGTACTCCGTCAGTCGAAAGCACTGGCAAACTTGCCAATTGTTGTGATCTCCTCGGAAACAGATGCCGGAATTATTGCTACGGTATTAAAACTTGGTGTAGCTGATTATATCATGAAACCCATGGATACGAAGGAGACTCCTAAGCGATTGAGTACCATCATGAGCAATGCGGCACAACAAGCTAATTTGCTCCACACGCCTGATAATATCGAGCATGTTTTGTTAGTTGGTCGTGATCGTGAGTTTCGTCAGGTATTTCAAGAATACCTTATGGGTAATTTTACTATTACTGCGGTGGAGTCTGAATATCAAGCACGTAAAAAATTTATCGAAACAAAACCTGATGCTGTATTTTTTTTAACCCATGATACTGATCGTAATGCTGAGTACGATTGGCAAAATGTCTTGCAGCAGTTTTGCGAAACTGTCCATGTCTGGTAGCCGTGCTGTTTTTTCTACAGCCCTCAGGGCACAATCCTAGCCCTGCCTGAGTCATCTTTGCTTACCGGCAAAAAACTCATTCAAACGCCCGAGCCACACCATTTTATTCGTGACATCATCTATCATGTTATTGAAGAAGAAGGGAGCTACAATCTTTGCGTTGTGGACTTCTTACGCCGACAACTTATTCGACAACTACTTGCAGGTGTCCGTACTATGCTCCGAGAGGCTAATGACTCTATTTTAGGATATCAAGCTTATCAAGCAACACCATCAGGTTATCAGATTGCTGTGGAAGCAGTCTTAGCTGACACATCAAAACAGTTTTCCTTGCACTTAGGTTTTTTTGCAGGACGTGATGAGTTGCTTGCTCTTGGCTCATTGCTTCTCAATCAAAAAGTTAGCATGCTTCAAACAACATGCGACGCTCTTATGCAGGTGCTTCGTCGTATTATCAATGGTATGATTGCATATTTCAGCGATTTTCAAGTTGAACTTGTACAAAGCTCACTTGGTGCACGTCTTACTATCGAAAAACTTGAACAAACACGATATGCATGGTACTCTGAGTTCCCTTTTACACACCAGCTGACAAAAAATTCTTTTACAGCATTCATTGGTGTAGAGCACCATCATCATCATTCCACCATGCGCGATACAATTATTGCCGATGACAAAGAAGAGTTGAAAAATGAATTCTTTCCATCATCGGATCAACCATCTACATAAGTTGTTCGCGTGCTCATGATGTCAACACGGAGCATGATGAATGCTTGTCTTACAAGGAATCAATCGGCTCGGCAAGTTCAAGACCGCGCTGTGCTTCAATCCTCCTTTTTGCCTCAAGAATTTGCATATATCTCTCAAAACCACTGAATTCCTCAGGGTTTTTCTTTTGGGCAATTTGCAATGCAACAAGCTCTTGTTCTAGAAGTCGAAGTATTAATCCGCGTGCACAATCATCAACCATTTGGCGCGTTTCATCCGGTACAACTACTGACAACTGTTCTTTCCAGTATGTACTTGGTGCTTCACTTTCAATCGCAAACCCCGTAATCATTTCTTCTTCTTCTTGTGAAAGCGATTCATCAGCAATAAGTGTATGCAGAATATCGTTTGCTTGTGTAGAGGCAACCTCAACGATACGCATATAGAGTTTTTGGGCACTCGGTGTTATAAAATGCTTTGCCTGTACCTGCAATACCTCTGTAATATGTGGGATTGCCTCTTGCAAGGTTAGCATAACACGTAATAATTTTTCTTCTTCTGGATAGAGTTCAATACTTGTTTCTGTTGTCGGTACTTCCTGCTCTTCTACAGTCTGCATCTCCTCACGTATGATACTCTGTCTGCCTTGAGTAATTTCTGAGCGTGTATGAGTTTGTCTATCTGTGGATCCCCCTTTGCGAGTTCGCATTTGCGAGCGTAAAGCTTCAGCCAATTCTTTATGGACATCTGTTTCACGCAAACCAAATCTTTGCGCCAAACTCTGCACCATAAAATCACGTTTGATTCGATCCGATACTTTTGCAATAGTTTCTACCAATCCTCGTACTGCTTGTGTTTGTCCGCGTGGTGTTGCGAGTAATCCTTGCTGCTTGGCAATATCTGCCTTAAAATCGATGAAGGATACTGCTTGTTCCAATGCTCGTGCGAATGCTTCTGCTCCCTTTGTACGAATAATACTATCGGGGTCATCACCCTGCGGTAAGCGTACAATATCAACATCAAACCCCTCTTCGAGAGCCAGTTCTGTACCACGCAGTGCTGCATTGATACCCGCATTGTCGGCATCATACACACATTTCAAGTGTGTCGTGTAGCGCGCAAGCAAGCGCAATTGTTCTCTTGTCAATGCAGTACCACTTGAAGCAACTACATTCTTAAATCCCGCTTGCCACACAGTTATTACATCAGCATATCCTTCCGTCAAAATGACATATCCCTTCCGACGAATTTCTTCTTTTGCTTGCGCTATACCATACAGTACTTTGCTTTTGTCATAGACCAACCCTTGTGGCGAATTGATATATTTTCCCATACCATCATCAGCAAGCTGACGCGCACCGAATCCGATAACACGACCTACTTCATTATGAATGGGAAACATCAAGCGACCACGAAAACGATCATAAATACGACCTGTTTCTTCTTTGCGCACGACTAATCCGGTATCGGTCAGTGTTTCCTCTGTAAAGCCTTGTATGCGTAGTTCTTTCGTGAGAAAATCCCATGTATCAGGCGCATAACCCAACATAAATTTTTCGATAGTATCAGCAGTAAAACCACGCCCGCGAACATATTCCAATGCAGAATATCCTTCATGTTTCATCAACAGACATTGATAAAAATTCGCCGCTTGATAGAGTGCAGAATATGCAATATCAAAGTTGCT
>DHLT01000114.1:0-1702 GCA_002405405.1 Ignavibacteria bacterium UBA4661
ATACTGCTTGCCAAAGTCCGTTGGCAGTTGCTAGTTGTGGTGTATTTTCTTTGAATGTTTTCCAAGTTTGTTCGCCCGCGGGACCAAAAACGTGCGTCATAATGTCAATGTCATTTCCAAATAACATTCTTGCAAGCGGCGTAAGTCCTCTGTCAGGACGTGAATCATCGCCTCTTGGTTTGAAACCTGTAACCCAAACAACAATTAACGGTTTGTTTTTCGTTTCAATTTTGTCTGCTAATGTTTTGATTTTATCCGCAGTATAAATTTCTTTCAGAAGCGAAGCAAACTTTTTGATGTTGCCATTTGCAACAAGACAAATCGGAATTTCTTTTGCTCCTATCGAAAGCAAATTGAGTGCGTGCGTTTTGGTTAAAAGCGTTTTGAATGTCTTTGTAACATTTACTTTGTCTGATGATTTTTTACGCCTAATTTGTTTGTTGGGGTGGTCTTTAATCCATTCGGCTTTTTTCAGTCCAGAAGATATTTTCAAAAATTCTTCCCACTCCAAAGCTCGGAATGTATCAACTCGTTTTCTGTCGCCTGATAGAATTTTTACAAGTGTTGTCCCTTTCCCAATCAGAACGCCCATTGCATTGTCTGTTTGGCTTTGCTCAATGAGCGATTTTAGCAAATTCAAACTTGCTTCCTTACCGAAAATATGCGTAAACTTTTTGCGTAGTTCGTCACTAATTGCAGGATGCGCTTCATAAATCGGAACACAAACCACATTCAACGATTTTGAAGAAGTGAGATAAGAAAACGGAACAATCGGATTTGGAAAGCGTGGTGCTTTTACTTTTCTGTCCCCGTCCAACTCAACGCCTCCGATTTCCGCAAAGTAGAAATACGGAACACCAATTTCTGCACAAGTAACGGCTCTGCCGTTACGTTGCCAAGCATTGTTCCCTGCGGGTAATGCGTTACAAAATTCAATAGCAAGTAAAAGTTCTTCCGTTTTCCCGTCTTTGGAAACTTTGGTAATGTAAGCGTCTGTTGCTTCACGCAAAGGTGCACCGTATTTTGCGAGTTCGGTATTAAAATTTACGTTCCAACGGTCGTGTCCGCCAAGTAATTCAACTTCATAAATTTCTTTGTCTTTGGTCAGTATTGAGTAAGATGGAATAACTACGTTTTTAGTTTTCGCTACAACTTTTCCGTTGTAAGCAAGAGCAATCAGCGATAATGCTCTTTCACATTCAATGATGTTATCTCCGTGTATTCTAAGTTTCATCGATTTTTATCTAAACATAATGAGCCTCATCCATACAAGTAAAATGGAGAGAAGAGGCAAAAAGTTACTCAAAGAAGATTGGACTTATAGTACACAAAGCAACGTGTAATATTCATACTGTGTTGTATCATAATATCAATAGACAATTTCCCAGCTACCGGCTGTACCCTCATGAAGTTTCCAAAACTCATTGGCAATAGCTGTGGGAGTATGCTTTGGGCTTTTCGGATCGACATAACCACAGACCGTTACCATACCCACACGGATAGGGGTGTCTTTCAATAAGATGGAAAATTGATGTGCTAAACTGCGGATGCCTGCTTTCCCCAAAGAAAGCGAAGCAAATCGCGGATCGGGAGTCAAAGCAAAGCCACCACCGGTGAAAAGAAGTGTTCCGCGCCGGAGAGTTTGCATATCAGGAAGCACTTGTAAGACAGCGGCTTGAGCATTACCCACACTAATGGCTAA
>DHLT01000114.1:1842-2419 GCA_002405405.1 Ignavibacteria bacterium UBA4661
TCCACACTAATGGCAATGTCTTGCATGAGGTCTTCGGCTTTTTCTGAAAAGAGATCGACCATTTTCATCGCGGCAGAATTGTAATGCAAAACTTCAATGATGCCATGACGTTCTTTGGTGGTACGAAGCGCGGAGCGAATCGAGTCGGTACTGTAGGTATCGGCAACAATATAGTGCGCAACAATATCTTGACGGTGTAACTCTTCGCACAAAAATTCCAAACTTGCTTCTGTGCGGGAAATCAACACGATTGTGTAGCCGGCTCGACCGAATTTTTCTGCGGTTGCCAAGCTAATACCTTTGCCGGCACCGATGACGGCAAAAACAGGTTTATATGCTGTACTCATAAAACTGTACGTAAGAAATGATGAAAAAGAAATACCGGACGTTGATGAGAAAAGAGCGGAGAGTCAGCGAGAGAATGAATAGGCAATAATGCAACAAAATACATGTTTTTTGAGAAAGTTCTTTTGACTCATGCAAATGACTTGTGGCAGAGAACTATGTCTTACCATCGTACAAAAATTAAACTTAGCATCGAAACTACACACCACAGTACTGTGCCGAAGACTAAAGG
>DHLT01000114.1:2533-11192 GCA_002405405.1 Ignavibacteria bacterium UBA4661
CAGTACTGTGCCGAAGACTAAAGGTTTGGCTCCCACTTGTCGCAAAGCTGAGCGAGAAACATTTGCGCCAACGCAAAAAAGAACAATATGTAAACCAATTTTTGAACCAAGTGTGATCGACGAGGCAACTACTTGCATGGTTGCTTCAGGAATAATACCCCACATAGGAAGTGTAGTTCGCACACACGAAGCAAGAATAAACCCACCGATAAACCAAGGAATATCGATGCGATAGTTTGGCGAAGAAATATCATTATGATCGCTCGAATCTTTACGCTGTTTCTGCCACGAAAGAAAAAGAGCCGTACACAAGGCAATCGGAAGAATCCACAGAGCACGGGCAAGTTTCATCGTAATGGCGATATTGAGAGCTTCTTTGCCATAGCGTTGCGCCGCACCTACCACCGAACTTGTATCATGAATCGCCAAAGCAGACCATGTACCAAATTGTTGTTGGGTCATATCAAGCAAACCACCGAAGAAAGGAAACAATACTAAGGCAAGTCCATTTAAAATAAAGACCACACCCAGACCAATCGAAAACTCATCATCGTCGGCATGAATAATGGGAGCAAGTGCAGTCATCGCAGAAGCACCACAAATTGCTGTACCAACAGCAATTAGATAACCAAACCGTGGTGACATCTTCAGAAGTCGCGCTAGAAAAATTCCTAAAAGAATAGTTCCACCAATAAAACCCATGGTTGTACCGATACCTGCAAAACTTACAGCAAGAATAACGCCGATATTTAACCCAAACCCTAATCCAATAACGCACCATTGCTGAAGTATTTTCGAGAGTGAATTTGTGAAATTGGCGAGAGGATTACCTACCGAGAGTGCAAAAGCTAAACCACTGCACAAGGCGAGAGGCGGGCTACTCCATGGCGAGTAAGAAGATAGATATGCGGTAAGCAGCAGAGCAATCGCAATGATGCGGTCGGATGGCGAAAGAGAGGAACGATTTTGAAAGAAAGAAAGCAAGGAAGAAAGCATAAAAAGGAAGAAGAAAAGAGCCGATGACCGTAAATTCGAGAAATCGCATAGGATAACCAAAAAGCAGTCGTAATTTGAGAACAACTTTTTTGTCGTTGCAAGAGAGTTTTATAGAAAACATTGTCCTACACATAAGAATTATCCACGAAAGGAAATATTAATGAATGCTTTTTATGAACAGCTTGCACCACAAATTATGACAAACCATAAGAAAGATCGATTTACCGACGATGGTTTTGGTATCACCATGCAAGATTTTACCCCAAACTACCAGGCGATACTTACCACGCTGTATCAACGCAAGAAATCAGTTTATGATTTGTGGTTGTACATGTGCCACTCACCCGACTTTACGCCCTTCGAGCATCATGTTGATTATTTTGCTGGAAAAGAGCCACTGAATCTCGATAAAAAATTTGGTGAGAGAACCCATGAGCAAAGACCTCCACCCGAATTGACGCGCAAAGTTGTGCTTGGTGTGCGAGGCGGAGCACTAACATCGATGGTGTTTACAGCAGAAACAATTAAACGCCGACATCTCATTTGAAATACGGAGCGGATGCAAAATTTTGTCCTTTTGGCGTACGATCATGCAAAAAAGATGCGCAATGCCGTAGTTAATATAGATATTCCAACGCGCACAGCGGACGGACGATTCAATGTGCACTCGATTATGGATTACATCAACAAATGGCAGGGTGGAGAGTATGATAGCGATGAGCACTCCATCCGCGTTCATGTACAATCAAATTTTCAAGGGAATATCTCGATACGATGCTTGGAGGCATCAGCTATTGATAGAATTTTATACAATTATATCAATAAAGCAATTGGTTTTGCTGATTCGCAGAGTATTGTTCAGACGATATTTCTAGTGGGTGACCAAGAGCATCAATCTCTGCGCTGGGTGGTTGAAAATCGTATTTCTCATAATCACCAGCAGTGGCTCAAAGAGAATGTTGGGGAAACCCTGCACAAACTTTTTGAAGGGGGTATTATCACGCGAGGAGGCAATGGTTTGGGATTATCGAATTGTGTGGATTTTGTTTCTTCAGGTTATGGCATTACTGCGAAAAGAGCATTAGATGAGGGATACATTGGAGCAAAAGTGATTGATGATACCTATTATGCATGGTTTCATTGGAATATCGTGTAAATTATTTATTCAATGGTGATAGTATGCCCGAAGGGAAAGGGAATTCAAACTTTGTAACAAAGCACTATCCACAATTGCAGGAAAGCGATGTGCATCGCATTGTACAAATGGCATGGGAAGACCGTACAACATTCGATGCGATTTTTGAGCAATATGGTTTGCGGGAAAAAGAGGTAATTGAATTGATGCGACATGAGATGAAACGCTCAAGTTTTGAACATTGGCGCGAGCGCATGCGAGGGCGCGCTACAAAGCATAAGCAACATCGCTCAGTCGAGATAACACGATTTAAGTCGCCAATGCAAAAACACTAATGGATTTATCAGCAACAATACTCAACGCAATCAATGAAACAGTTTTTTTCCGTACATGATATAACGGATTTGCGGAGCACAATCGACCAAGCATTGCGCCTTAAAGCACACCCCTATGCCCATGATACAATTGGCAAACATAAAACGCTCGGTTTGCTGTTTTTTAACCCGAGTTTACGAACACGCCTAAGTTCGCAAAAGGCAGCACATAATCTTGGTATGGATTGCTTGGTAATCAATGCCGGTACGGAAAGCTGGAAAATGGAATTTCGCGATGGTGCTGTCATGAATACCGACACGGTCGAGCATATCAAAGAAGGAGCGGCTGTGCTGGGTGAATACTGCGATATTATCGGTGTGCGAAGTTTTGCGGGCTTGACGGATAGAGATCAAGATGAGTGCGAAGAAGTACTGCATAGTGTACAACAGTACAGCGGTCGCCCAATCATCAGTTTGGAATCAGCGCTGCGCCATCCATTGCAATCCTTAGCTGATTGCATAACCATCGAAGAAATTCGTCAAAAAGAATCTGTTGACAAACCTAAGATTGTGCTGACATGGGCACCGCACCCCAAAGCACTACCGCAAGCAGTGCCAAATTCTTTTGCGGAATGGATGAATCGATCTGTTGAGGAATTAGGGTATGATTTTGTGATTACGCATCCGCCCGGTTATGAATTGTCAAAAGAATTTTCCGGTACAGCGCAGATTATCTACAACCAGCATGAAGCATTGGCAGATGCTGATGTTATTTATGTCAAAAATTGGTCAGCGTATGACCCGTATGGTGCAATACTGCCGGAGTACAATCCGCCACATGTTGAATGTCCTGCCGAGTGGACCATAACGCTCGATAAACTTACCCAAACGCGGAATGCTAAAGTATTGCACTTCTTGCCAACCCGTAGAAATGTCGAGATTGCCGATGATGTATTGGATAGCCCGCATGCGACGGTCATTCAAGAAGCAGGGAATCGTGTCTTTGCTATGCAAACTGTTTTGTCCACCATGCTTTCAGCAAGTTGATACGATGAAAAGGCGAGTTGTTATTATAAAAATCGGCGGCAATGTCGTAGATAATCCGCTCTTATTAGAGAGTGTTGCACGGAGAATAGCTCTTTTGTTGCATCCTTCACAAACTTCATTTGATGGTGTTGTACTCGTGCATGGGGGGGGGGTGTTGCAACTGATATAAGCAAAAAACTTGGAGTTGAATCAACAATGGTGCAAGGCAGACGCATTACTTCAGAGCAAATGCGAGATATTTGCGTTATGGTGTACCGTGGATTGGTCAATACAGCGGTGGTGAGAGCTGTACAACAGTATGTACCAAGCACAAAAATAGTGTTAGGATTATCGGGTATCGACGGCAAATGTATTCGCTCCACTAAACGTCCGCCGATAGAAATTGATGGTGAGAGAGTTGATTTTGGTTTTGTGGGAGATGTGCAGGCTGTGCGAGCAGAGTTTTTTCGAGATATTCTTGCAAATCACGGTCTTCCTGTTGTAGCTCCTCTGACAATTACAGACGAAGGAGTCGTGCTTAACACCAACGCAGATACAATTGCACAGGAAATAGCCGTAGCACTATCTTCACTCTATGAGGTAGAATTGTGGTATTGTTTCGAGAAACGCGGTGTTTTGCAAGATGTGCAGGACGAAAATTCAATCATTGCCACCATAACACCAAGTGACTATGCATCATTGAAAGCCAAAGGAATTATTGCTCAAGGTATGATTCCCAAGATCGAGAACTCCTTTCGTGCAATTGGTCGCGGAGTCCAGCGTGTACGGATATGTCATGCCAATGAAATTACTGCAACAGAGAATGCCCCATTCGGAACAATAATAACCGATAAACTATCAGCCAACAATGAAACCGACAATTGAAATTTGGAATGTGAATTTATTTCCATAAATTCGCCCGCCTTATGTTGTTCACCCTATAACAACAATGCACCAAAACCACATTTTTTCTTTTTTCTCGGAGAACCGCATATGCGTTCCTTTTCTTCTTTAGCAGCACGAATTTTTTGTGTTGTAGCTCTTATAGCAGTGGCTTGCATGAATACAGCCTTCATGCCAAACCCTAAAGCTTCTGCGCCGCGGATGATGTCGAAAACCATGACAGTTACCCCGCAATCTGACTTGGATTTTGTTCTGGTGAATGACACGGGATATCCCATCAAAAATGTCTATGTTGCACCACATTCAGCCGATGATTGGGGTACATCGATATACAATAAACGATTTGCATCCGGCGAATCAATTACGGTTAAATTTAGTCCAAAGAATACCATTAAAAACTACGACATAAAAGTAGAATGGTATGAAGAAGATGGCGGCGGATCAACAGTATGGGAAAAAGGATATGATTTGACACAAATCGAAACGATCACCTTGCGGTACAACAAGCAAACAGGCGTTACCTCTGCAATTATTAAGTAATAACTCACTTTTTTATTGAAGAACTATAATTCTGTGATAAGGATCATACCCATGAAAGCAATGATGTTGAGTAAGCGATTTGTGCAGATGAGTGTAGTAGTTGCCTTGTGCACCGTCATGGTGCTCGTTGGTGGTGCCACACTTTCTGCTCAGGTTTGGGAAAAAGTTGGTAATGATGGCGATTGGGCAAATACCGTTGATGGTACATATCTCGATGGATATTTGTATAGCATCGAAAAAGACGGAACCCTCTTTCGTACGGACAAAGCCGGCAAATATGAGCAGGTTGGTGAGAAAGGACTCATGAAAGATGTCAAGCTCATCTATGGTTTTGAAGGTATGCTCTATGCTGTAGAAAATGGTACATTGTATCGTGGTAATCCAAAATCAGGCAAATGGGAGCAAATTGGTAAACAAGGTGATTGGGCAAATACCACAGCTTTGACAGGACTCAATGGTTGGTTGTATTCACTGGAAGAAGACGGTAGCGTGTATCAGTGCAATAAAAATACCGGCGCATATACTTTGCTTGGTGATAAAGGTTCATTCAAACATGCTGATGAATTTGAAGCAATGGATGGTTTCTTGTGGACGGTAGAACAAGGCACACTGTATAAAACGAATCCTAAAAATAGCCGTTGGGAGCGAGTTGGCAAAGACGGTGATTGGAGTAACACTGTATCGATAGCATGCTCAAAAGGTTTTCTGTGGAGTATAGAAGCTGATGGTTCGCTATACAAAACCGACAAAAATGGGAACTACGAACAGGTAAGCGGAAAAACAAACTTCAGCAAAGTTTCAGTGATGTTTGATTTTGATGGTCAGTTGTGCGTTATTGAAAATGGTACTTTGTATCGGATGAAAGTTGCGGGGCGTTAAGGTATCAGACGCGCGGGACAAAATCAATATAGAAAAGTAGAAGGCAGGGTATTGAAACAATATCCTGCTTTTTTTATTCTTGGTATAATTTATACCCAATGATACTATCCTCCTTTTCGTTCAAGAGTTTTTTGTTGTTAATGGCAGAGACAACGTAAATAGAGCACCTTTGTCTTTACCATCACTATGCACATGAATGGTTCCACCATGAATATCAACAATTTGCTTGACAATAGACAATCCTACGCCGGTAGAAATTTCACCACCGGTAGGTGTTGCAGACAATTGCTGAAAAGGAATAAACATTTTTTTTATGTCATCCTGCGTAAGACCTTGTCCTGTATCGCGTATGGATATAATGATTGCCGTGGGACGATGCGTGAGTGTTATATCAACGCAACCATGGGGATATGTGTATTTGAGAGCATTGCTGACAAGATTATCGAAGACTTGTCGCATTTTGTTTTCATCGCCGATATAAATGATCTCATAAAAAGGGAGCGCAGAAGCGAAATTATCTTCAATGAAATTCAGAAGAATGGATTTGGACTCAGCATGCTCAGCATAAAGTTGAACTGTATCAAGCAAAGCTTTGCGAATATCGAAAGGAGCAGGGTTTATTTTGAGTACACTCATTTCTCTTGCGTTATCGAGTAATTCTTTGATAAGTGTTGTCATGCGCTCAACCATGAGAAGAATTTCGTTGAGCTTTTTGCGTTCTTTGGGATCTCGCTCTTTGGGGAAATGAAGCAGGTATTCCGTACTTGACATAATCGAAGTCAGTGGTGTTTTCAAATCATGCGATGCCATACGCAGAATGCTAAGTTTGAAATCATTAGCAGAGTGTAATTCCGCATTCTTGATCTCAAGAAGTTTTTGTGCACGCCGGCTAATGCGAAAAGCAACACCCAAGACAAGGAGAACAGCAACAATACCAATAATAATCGACAAAAGAAGTTTTTGAAGGAATGCTTGATCGCGTTCGGCTTGTTGCAATTTCAGGAGTTGAAGTTCTTTTTTGTCAAGGGTAGAAATAGCGTCCATTGTGGCTATTTTACGGATGGAAGTCGTGTTTTTTAGTTCCTCACGAATTTGGCTGGCTGTATTTGCATAAAAGTATGCTTTGTCGAACTGACCAAGCAGAGCATACGCTTTGTGTAAGACATCGATGATTTCGAGTTCGATATGTTTTTGTTTGAATTTAAGAACAATTTCATACGCAGGTTGAGCATAATGAATAGCCTTTTGAGGTTCTTTTTTGTTGAGAAAAGACAAACCAATAACACCTCGTATACCGGCAATCATGACAAGTAGTTCTTTTTTTTGAGCATAAAAAAGTCCAGCAAATCCATGGTGTAGTGCCTCATCATAGCGGTGGAGTTCATTAAAGCATTGTGCTAACCGCCAATGACAGACACCCATCCCCACCGAGTCCTTGATAGCTTGACGTACTGTATATGCTTGTTCATAATAATGAAGAGCTTTGCTAAAATCTTTCTGTGCTTGGCAGTTATCCCCCATTGTTCCGAGTGCATAACCTAATCCCAACGGATTATGTATCGAACTAAATAATTCGATAGCGCGGTTTGTATATTCTTCTGCTTTTGCATAGTCGCCCTGTGAACCAAACGCATCACTCAAATTGATTAAGCTGTAGCCATACTCTTCTTGATAGCCATACTGTTCAGAAAGTTGTAGTGCCTTTAAAAAGTATTGAATTGCCTGAAAGTAATCACCAATATTGCGATATAAAACACCAAGATACCCAAGCGCCTTGATACGAATATGATTGTAAGAGTTTTGTTCTGCAATCTGCACTGCTCGATCGGCATATTGAATAGCTAATTGTGGGTCATTAGCACGAAACTCCCATGCGGCTTGTACAAGCAGATCTGCTGAAACAGAATCTACTATGTTGTTAAGAAGAATATGTTTTGCTGTACTGTTGAGCGAATCTCGCAATGCTTGAGGAGTGCTTTGTGCAAAAAGATGCAGATGCCCGCAAGAAAAAAAAGAGCCAACAAAAAACCATATAATACATTGTCGCCGATACCACAAACTCATGATGAATTTCCTACAAAATACAGGGAACGAGGACAGTAATAAGTGTGAAGACAGTAAACCATGAACAAGCCACACTCACGATTCGGTAAATGCAATCGATGAATGCATGTGTACAGGTATAAAGAAGAATGCAAGAAGAAATGACCAGAACAAAACCAGAGCAAACACGCACGCAAAATAATGATGGACTAAACGTAATCTACGAAATGTAAAAGTTTGTTGAGGAAATTAGAGCCGCAAAAAAACTTATTTGAATATAAAAGACTTCTTTGACTTTTAATGATTTTTGTAGTATGTTGCACATAATGTACCACACGTAAAAAGAAATAATCAATAAAGAATCATATTCGATGCCAATATACGCCAACATGCTAAAAGCCAACACGATTTAATTGAACTTATACCATTGAAAAAATTGCCACGACCTCTTTCCCTCTTTTTTTCACCAATTTTTAGGAAAAATATATGAAAACGCAGGAAGTAGGAGAAATCTTTGAGGATTTTTCGCCATTGCCTTTCGCCGATGATACCCGTCAGTCCGGTGTTGAAACAGATGATAGTCTCGATGTAGCTTTTTCCCCAAAAGGAGCATTTGCCTTCTTTGCACTGATGATGGCTCTGTACGGGATAATGTGGTTCTCGTTGTATTTCGAATTATTAAGTCGCCGATAAGCGCAGAAGGAGGTTCTTTTTATATGGATAAGTATGAAAAATATGCCCTTGTTATTGCTGTTGCACTTTGCTTGACTTTTTTTGGGGCAGTTGTTTATGCTTCAACGGGTTTGGGTATTCAGTTGCCTAC
>DHLT01000218.1:0-4284 GCA_002405405.1 Ignavibacteria bacterium UBA4661
AGGAAGTCGAGCACCCTACGAATAGTGAGGTGCTTGATTTGTTTAAAAGGCGAATAGTTCATTTCTCTTATTTTTTGAGGTACTTGCTATGAGCAACTTGCTCATTACTTCAGGACGCGCCAATCCGCAACTTGCGGAGCAGATTGCTCGGTACATCTCCAATTATTTGGGTGAACCTTTCGCGCTTGGCAAGGTTACTCTGACAAATTTTAGCGATGGTGAGTTGACTGTTAAGTATGAAGAAAATGTACGCGGTACAGATTTGTACATCATACAATCAACTCAAGCTCCTGCTGACAATCTTATGGAGTTGCTGATGATGATTGACGCGGCAAAGCGTGCTTCAGCAAAACGCATTACAGCCGTTATACCATATTTTGGTTATTCTCGTCAAGATCGTAAAGATCAGCCTCGAGTTTCCATTACGGCAAAATTAGTTGCTAATATGATCACCGCGGCAGGTGCTGATCGCGTCATTACTATGGAATTGCATACACCGCAATTGCAAGGTTTTTTCGATATCCCATTAGATCATCTGTATTCAGCACGCGCGCTTAAAAAAGCAATTGAAAAACTTCAGTTAGCTAACTTAGTTGTTGTTGCTCCTGATGTCGGCAGTGCGAAAACAGCTCGTGCTTACGCAAAGCGTTTGGGAGCAGATCTAGCAATCATCGATAAGCGACGTACAGCACATAATCAAAGTGAGGTCCTCAATATTATCGGTGATGTCAAAGGTAAAAATGCAATCATTATCGATGATCTTATCGATACAGCGGGAACATTCTGTAACTGTGCAAAAGCGGTGTCGGAAGCCGGTGCTGAATCTGTCTATGGTGCCTGTACGCACCCTGTCTTTTCGGGTTCGGCGGTAGAAAAAATCGAAGCCAGTCCGTTGAAAAAACTCTTTGTTACTGATACCACAATTCCTGCTGAACCTAATCGCTCGGCAATGATGAAAAGTGAAAAAATTGAAGTGTGTTCGGTAGCAGAAGTTATTGGTGAAGCAATTTTGCGCACGAATAATAATCTTTCTATCAGTTCACTTTTTGATGTGCCCGGTATATAACATTTTTGCAGTGGCTGGTAAAATAGAATCTTAGAATTAAAATTGACTTTTGAAGTATTCTCATAGTATTGATAATTCGGTTACATATTCTTATCATTTTTTTTCGGAGAGAAGCACCATGCGTGATATAGCATTGAAAGCTCAAAGCAGAGCAACAGGTCGAACAGCAGCAAAAGCGGTACGGAAGGCAGGATTAGTACCGGGTGTGGTGTATGCCGGCGGCAAAGAAGCAATTCCTTTCGCTGTAGAAACACTGGCATTACGTCCGGTGGTTTATACGGCAGAGTCACATGTCGTTGCCTTGACAATCGATAATCAAGAAACTATCAATTGCATTGTAAAAGACATTACGTTCGACCACGGCACAGATGCGATCGTACATTTAGATTTCTACAAAGTAGAAGCTGGTAAAGCAGTACGTGTTGAAGTACCTGTTATGCTGAAAGGCATTCCTGAGGGTGTACGTGTTAATGGCGGTATGCTTGAGCATATTGCACACAAACTCACTATCGAATGTGTACCAAGTGCAATTCCTGAGCATATTGATATTGATGTAACGCACTTAGCAGTGAACAAATCAATTCACGTAAGCGACTTGAGTATTGATGGTGTGAAATTTATCACCGGCGGCGATGTCCTTGTTGCTATCGTTCATGCAAAACGTGGTGGTGATGATGCTCCGGCAACGGAAGCAGCTGCCCCTGCAAAAAAATAATATAGTCCTATTGTGCGTGATTTATGCACAAAAGAACAAGACATCATGCCGCGAAGAATGTATCTTTGCGGCATCTTTTTTATGGGGTAACATTTATTCTTCGATCATCGGAAAAACTCTTATGGATACCATCGATTGGTTAATAATTGGACTGGGGAACCCGGGTGAGAAATATGCTCGCACACGTCATAATATCGGATGGATGGTTGCCGATGCGCTCCGTGAGCAGTATGCTCCGAGTCAGGCATGGGCGAAAGGTAAAGGTGCATGGATGCAAGTATCTGCACGTATTGCTAAATGTAATGTTGTGATTGCACTCCCAACAACCTATATGAATGCTTCGGGCGAAGCGGTGGAGCGATTGCGCGTGCTGTATCGTGTGCCTCATGACCTCATCCTTGCTATTGTTGATGAATACAACTTTCCTACCGGCAAAATTCATGTTAAGCAAGGCGGTTCGGGTGGCGGACATAATGGCATTGGTTCGATGATAGAGGAATTGCGAACCGATCAATTTTGGCGTTTGCGGTGTGGTATTGACAAGAAATTTTCTGCCGGTGGTATGGCAGACTATGTGCTGGGAGAATTTCCCGAAGATGAACAAGAGCAGGTGCGCAGTATGATTCGCAAATCTATTCTTGCCCTTGATTTGATCTGTCGTAAAGGTGCGGCACAAGCCATGTCGCTCGTGAATAGTGCGAAGTTCGGTGAAGTGCCAACCACAAGCGTAACTCAAGGCACTGCAAAGAAAGAGCAAGACAGTGCAAATTCTGCTCCGACTATAGTTGTTCATGACCACGTACAAGCATAAGATGACGATGTCTGTTGTAATTCAGTGCTTTTCGATATTGCGTAACCTCTTCCTGTTGATTGGAGGAATCGCACTGTCTTGTCCGGTATGGGCGCAAAGCAATACTCGACTGACAGCACAACGGGATCATATAACCAATTCAGCAATGCAGGCAATTCACACTATGTATAGCTGGGAATTTGATCGTGCAGAAGCCATGCTCAAACAGCTATCGGAGCAGTATCCGCAGGATCCAACAGGACAGTTTTTTCTCTCAAGTTTGCATCTTTGGAAATATCTCGCTAGTAACCGCGATGAAGATCTTCGCAGATTTCTTCTTGCTAATGAGCAAGCCGTGCAACGTGGTGAACAAGCACTGAAAGCAGACCCGAATGACTCTTACATACGGACATTACTCGGCTCATCATTTGGCTATCGTGCCTTAGCAAATGCACGTGCAGAAAATTTTATCAAAGCATCATGGGATGCACGCAGTTGCTATGATTATCTCAACGAAGTTCTGCGCCGTAATCCGAATGAATATGAAGCGTATGTAGGCATGGGGATATTTCAGTTTGTCTTAGGGTCAATCCCTACCTCTGTACAATGGGCTGTTAATCTTACTGGGCTGCGTGGCGATCGTGATGTTGGTGTAAAACTGCTGACCATTGCCGCAGAGAAATCAAGGTATTTCCGTAATGATGCCACGATTTTACTGGGTTTGCTTGCCGTGTATTACAAAAATGATTATACGCAAGGGGTAAAGTATTTGAAAGGTCTGCTCGATCAATATCCACGCAATGCAGGATTGCTGTATGCTTTAGGTAATGTCGAAAGCCAGCTCAAAAAAATGCCGAATGCCATCGGATATTTTCAGCGCATTCTCAATGATGAAAGCAATAAGAGTTTTACAATCTTTGCAGGTTTTGCGCACTTTCGTATTGGCGAAGCATACTATCGTTTGAATGAATTTGAAAAGGCGAAAATATCTTTTCAGCGATTTGTTAAAACTGTAAATGACAAAACTTTCCGTTCAATAGCACTTCTACGCTTGGGAGTTTGCTACGAAATGACCGGTGACCGCGCCAATGCAGTCAAAGCATATACCCTTTGCAGAGATGATTTTTCCATTACAGTTGAAGATCGTTGGGCGCGGCGCAAAGCTAAAGAGTATCTTGTTGTGCCAATGGATGAAATCACAAAGCAATATCTGCGCGGTGAAAATGCTGTTGAATCGCTCAATTTTACGCAAGGTCAGGCATTGCTTCAGCCCATCATCGAGAATGCACAGTATGGAGCACAAGCATCGTATTTTCTTGGGGAGTCCTATCGTTTACAAGGACAGTATACACAAGCACGCACGGCATATCAGAAGGTAATTCAAATGCGCAACAGCGTTGAAGCATGGCTTGTGCCATGGGCATTTTATAGACTGTCGCAATGCAGTTATGCCGAGAATAAACTTGAAGAATCTCGAAGCTATTTGGAGAAAGCAAAAGTGTATTCTGGTTATGATTTCGAGGAATGGCTTATGTTTGCATTGGAGCGCGATGTGCTAAAATTAAAATAGTTTTATGTTGGCAAGGTGCTCTTTGTTTCGATTCGTTCACTTCATTGTACGTACAATCATGCCATATTCAATTCACAGTGACTTTCTTGCAGGGGTCCAGTCAGCAACTATCGAAGGCAATACCGTCACGTTAGCAGATGGCA
>DHLT01000218.1:4377-6953 GCA_002405405.1 Ignavibacteria bacterium UBA4661
ACCGTCACGTTAGCAGATGGCACAAGTATGACCTTTGTTCCCCATGAGTCTCAGCCTTCAGTTGTTTATGCTGAATGGAATGGAACACGAACACCTCTTCACATTCGTACCGATGATACTAACACGGTGTATTTGTCAGTGAATGGTTATACCTATCCTCTTACGGTAATGAATGAGCGTGAACAGCGCTTCGCTATGCTGCTGAAAGAAACGGCAACAGCAACATCCGGTATGATGAAAGTACCTGCACCGATGCCCGGTTTGATAAAAAGTGTACTTGTTGTCAATGGACAACATGTGAAAAAGAATGAAAAACTGTTTGTTCTCGAAGCAATGAAAATGGAAAATGATATTAAGTCTCCTGCGGAAGGAGTTATTACCAATTTGACGGTACAATCGGGTACGGCAGTTGAGAAAAGCTTTTTGTTGTGCGTGATTGAACCCCTCAAGTAAGCATAAACACTGTGCTTGACGGGTATTAACATTTATTTGACGAATTCTTAAGTACTGCTTAACATCCATATCAGCCCTGAGCCGTATAATTTGCAAGAAACAAAAGTCTGTATAGCATTGTTCTTGTAAGTCTGTGCAGAATTATGTGTGAATTTCACTTTTGTATTGTGTTTTTATCGTTAAGGAGGACGCTGTATGCGTAACAGACCATTTCTCGTTGCCGCAATCTTGATTGTTGTTG
This sequence comes from Ignavibacteria bacterium UBA4661, assembly GCA_002405405.1. GTDB lineage: Bacteria > Bacteroidota > Ignavibacteria > Kapaibacteriales > UBA4661 > UBA4661. The sequence continues at coordinate 5,072 of DHLT01000218.1, forward strand.
GCGTTGTTGCCGGAGTTGCGGGTGTTTCTATTATCCAGTCAAATGGCATGAGCTCTTTGATTGCTCAAAGCAAGAATGCCGAGATCGGCGCAAAACAACCACCGGTCAAGGTTGATCCTGATGCTCGCGCCTTGAATAATGCTTTCAAGGCAGTGTCAAAAGCAGTCGATCAAACAGTCGTCAGCATCAGTGTTGTTACAGAGCGCAAGCAATCTTCACGCAATCGTGGTGGACAGGGACAAGATTTCTTCTTCCGCTTTTTTGGCCAGCCTTTTGGTGGTGAGGGGGAAGAAGATGATGGTCCTCTCCGTTCACAAGGCAGTGGCTCAGGTGTCTTTATTACAAGCAATGGTTTTATCATCACTAACAATCATGTTGTGGAGGATGCGAAAGCCGATGGTATTAAAGTAACAACTGCCGACAAAAAAGAGTATAAAGCTCGCCTTATTGGTCGTGACCCTCTTACCGACTTAGCGGTGATTAAAATTGATGGTTCAGGTTTTACACCGGCATTCTTCGCCAATAGCGATGAAGTTCAAGTGGGTGAATGGGTTGTTGCCGTAGGAAATCCTTTGGGATTGAATCACACGATTACCGCAGGTATTGTGAGTGCAATTGGTCGTGGCGGATTACAGCTCAATCGTGATGCCAGTGGCTATGGTGTCGAAAACTTTATCCAAACCGATGCGGCAATCAATCCGGGCAATTCCGGTGGTGGTTTATTCGATCTTGAAGGACGCTTGGTTGGTATCAACTCCGCCATTGCAACACGTACCGGCTACTATCAGGGCTATGGTTTTGCAATTCCGGCGAATCTCGCAAAATCAGTAGCTACCGATTTGATCGAAGATGGCAAAATCAATCGTGGTTATCTGGGCGTGCAGATTACATCGCTCGATCAGGCAACAGCCAAAGCATTGGGTCTCTCCGATGTTAATGGTGTTTTGATTCAACGCGTACAACCGAAGAGTGGTGCCGAAGATGCCGGCATACAAGAGGGAGATGTTATTCTACAGATTGAAGGTAAGTCAGTCAGTTCGTCAAATGAACTACAAGGTGTGGTGTCGCAACGCCGTGCCGGTGATAATATGAATGTTATCTTGTGGCGTGATGGTAAAAAAATCAGTAAATCCGTTCGCTTGAAACCGCGTGAAGATTCACAAGAGATAGCAAGTAATGACGAACGTCCGACATCGGGAAATACCACACAAGATGAAGATGTTTCCAAACCAACAAAATTTGATAATCTTGGTTTTAGTGTGGAATCATTAACAGATGATTTGAAAAAAACATTGGAAGTAAAAGAAGGAGTGGTTGTTTCACGTGTTGAGCCGTACAGCGAAGCCAGTCGTGCATTTACACGAGGTGATGTCATTGTGTCTGCTGATCGTAAACCGGTACGCACGACTAAACAACTCAAGGATATCATCGCAACTAAAAAGCCCGGCGATGCCCTGCTTTTGCAATTGCGCGGACGCAATGGTTCGCGGATTGTTGGTATCGAAGTACCACGCGGTTAGTCGCGTGCACCTCTTCCCAAGTATGATTGTATTGCAAATTGTCATTCCTGCACTGCGGTGAGGGAGTGACAATTTGTATTTTCGGAGTAGTTTTTTCTTTTCTTCTATTCTTTTGAACTATGCAACGGCGAACCTTTCTTCATCAAACAGTATATACCGGTGCCGGACTTGCTTTTGCAGGTGGCTTTGGTCTTGCTTCTCAGGCATTCGGCTTGCAGGACAAGGCACAGCACAGCATTCATACAATCGCACCAACCGACGAACAAACACCGGTGATTTTTTTTAATGTGCTGAAAAAAGCACAAAGCGAAAATTGGGTAGCATTGCCCATCGGCGAACGCATGGTGCGCTTTGCCAAAGAG
>DHLT01000333.1:0-1098 GCA_002405405.1 Ignavibacteria bacterium UBA4661
CTAGATCTACTCCAATTGTTGCAGACAATTCGATCACAGGACGCACCAAACAATCATTTCCGATAAATAGTGTATCAGTAAGGGTTCCGGTACTGTCATTCGACCGAAAGCAAACATTGACGACGCGTTGTTCACCCGGCAGTAAACGCAAAGGTAAAGGAGCATTGACAGAAAACTCACTTCTTCTTCCTGTCATTCGTATCGAAGTGAGTGTTTGCGCGAATTGACCATAATTTGTCAGGGTAATCGGGAAGCATCGTCCAAAGCCTGCCGGAACATCTACTGCTCTGCGAACAATATCGCTCAGCTGCTGTGGAGTCGGTGTAACATGTATAGTAAATCCGGGAATACTGATAGTCGATCGTGTTGTATTGCGTGCAGAATCACGAACACTGGCACTCCCGACAGAATCGCGTGCCATTATCGTAAATACGCCATCTCGCAGACGATCAATAAGGGTTGCTGTAAAGCGAACAGAGTCAGCATACTGACGGAAGGATTCAATATTTACATTGACATTTCCATTGTTTGATTCCACACGCACCATGGCAATGCGCGAATCTGTTGCCAAAGTATCAAAATATGTTCCACGTACAGTAAAACATGTTGCTGTTGTAACAAGCCGAGGCGGGTCACGGTCAGGTGCGATAACCTGAAAGCGTCCGCCACCGATATATCCATACGAATTAGCAGGTCCATAACCATAGACATATAGACCGATTGCTGTATCAGCTCGCACGGTATGCACTCCGGCGGAAAGTTGGATATTACCGTAGGAATAGGGTGCATTAGGAATTTGTGAAAAGGCAGAAGCATTAACAAGTGTACCATCTAACCGCACGGTATTCGCAAATCGAGTCGGTACAATGACCGTAATAAAATGATCCTGAAATGCAAATTCAATGCTGTTTGAACGATTATTCAGCTGGAATGCTTGTGTATTGATAAAGCGATATGCTGTATCATATTGTTCCGCAGGCGGTATTACCATCATAAATGGATCACCGATATTGTTAAACTCACTTGATGTCTGTGCAGTCTTTTTGAATTGTGCTACCAAGATTTGATCGCTACCGGTTATAACACCGGGCTCATTCA
>DHLT01000333.1:1226-7821 GCA_002405405.1 Ignavibacteria bacterium UBA4661
TTTATAACACCGGGCTCATTCAATGATGCTTCATAAAATTGCCCAGCATTGAGCACAGCAACTTGCTGATTATTGACAAGAACACGAGTTGAATCATACGCCGCAAGGACACGATACAAATCAGTACCAACAGCTGTTTCCCCGCGGGCACGAGTATAGGGCGTGATAAATACTTGCTTACCCCATGTTTCAAGCGGTGGTATTTGTTCAAGCAAAAAATCGCGCGAAGCCAGTGTTGCGGAAAGTTGTACTGGTAAAGTTGCTCGCTGATGACTACCAAAGACTCCCACGGGTTTTGTAGCCTTTACACGCGTTCCTGTTAAATCAAAATTTCCACCTTGATTGCGAAAATCTGCTTGCACCAAGTATGCATCACCACGATTTAGTCGAACACGCTGTACTTGCATACCATTGTTACGAGTATTTGCGGAAGGCGTAATAACAACATCAGTACTATCAACGACACCAACAACCACAAACTGTGAAGGTGTTGGTGGTGGCGCATTCGATGATGCAAATGCACGTGTCGGACCATCATCGGTTGGATATGACATTACTACATACTCGATACCAAGAGTATTCGTTGGATATGCAAGAAAGGCATCGCTCGTATTGGTAGCTACACTCAATCCATATACTGTAACATCATTTTGTGTTTGAATGTTAAAGGTAAAAGGAACAACACGTTCATTGTCAGAATCAGTCGCCAATGCCCCAAATTGATTGTACCCCAAAAGTGCCGCTTCACGAAAGCTAATAACATACCGATACACTTGCGTAGGATCGCTAATCGTAAAAGGAATCGTAATGACATTACGTGCACGATTGCGGTAACGAATGAAACCTGATGTCGGAACATCACACGTAACAAAAATATAGAGTGAGTCCGGCGGTGTAGGAATACTTGGAGGTGGTGTTGAATGAAAATTTGGCGGAAAAGCAAACCAAAAGTCACGTCCGCGCGCATCAGGTATCGATCGATTTTGTGCGGACATCGGCTCAGCTACAGCAAGTAGGAATATGCCACACAGTAGTAAAGAGAACCAATAATGAGAACGATATGGATGCGCATGTTCAGGCATAACAAAACAACCGTGAAGAAAAAAGAGCTGGTTACAAGAAGACTGTCCATGATTCTTGCTCCCAGTATAAGAACCCATGACCTCAATACTTGTTACGAATCTGCCGATTCTTTAACGACAATCCTAATAGAATTCCCCCTAAGATACGACTAATAGTTACCCATCTTAAAACTCAATGCTGAACCCGAAGGTTGGTAAAATCGGCAACATACCGACCATGCGTGTTGTAACGCGGTTCGTGGTTCTATCAACCCGATAGTTATATGCAATAACATTCGTCCGATTATAAATGTTAATGATATCCAAATACACACTCCACTTCAATCCAAACCATTCAGGATACGTAGTAAAGCGCACGTCGAGTCGATGATAATCCGGCAAACGAATTTGATTGATATTCTCTAAACCACCACGATCAACATCAAACACCAATCCACGAAAATCTTGATCGATCTGTGCTGTACGTGCCCCGGTTTGTGCGTCATTTTGCAAAGTAATTCTTGGCTTTACACCAAGCGCACCCGTCCATGGAAAACCTGTACCATATGCCCATGTTACATTCACATCCCAGTTTTTAGCAAACTTATATCCACCTACGATATTCAGAGCATGACGACGATCAAAATTAAATGGTATAATTAATCCATTACGGAATCGATTCGACCACGACAACGAGTATGATGCCCATCCGTATAGTGTATTTTCACCGACTGATTGAATCTTTTGGAGCAAGAATTCAACACCATACGATTCGCCCGTTGCATTATTTACGGGAATGGTTGTGAGTGAATCACCAATCGATTGCGTAATACGCCAACCTTCGCGCTTGGTAGAATCAGCACCCGGAATCCGCGTAGTTGTATAGACCGTTCCCTGTTGCGTCTGCGGAAGAATAACATTATCAAAACCTTTATAGTACGCCTCGACTCGCACTTGCCATTCAGGCGTAATCATGCGCTCCAATCCAAGAACATAATGCGTAGCTTTCTCAGCAGAAAGTTCACGAAGCCATGGACCCGTAAAATCAAGAAAAACACTTCGGTCAAATAATTTTTCATAACCGGGCGATTGATAATAAATGCCGTATGCGGCACGCAGAGTTGTATTGAGATCAAAGGCATATGATGCTGATAAGCGCGGTGCGAGGTAGCTTTTGTTGATAAGGGTAAAGACATCATAACGTAGCCCCGGTTGAATCGTCAGCTGAGGTGTAACACGAATATTATCGTGAATATATCCCGCAAAACGGGGATATTCAATAATACTACCAAATGATTCCGGTAATTGTGGTACACGTGGATTCACAGCACGTAGAGCGATTAAGCGCGGATCGAGAAGTAACGTAAAATCAACAGATGTCGTAATAAAGTCTGTATTCGCCCCAAACTCAAGGGTGTGATTGCCGAGTCGCCAAGTTGCATCTGTTCGATAGGTTACTTTTTGGAAATTAAACGATGTTGTTCCTTCAACCGAAAACAGTGTCGGTACTTGTAGTCCTGCCCTGCGCAAAGAATCTTGTAATTGCTCAAACTGGTCGCGTGTCAGATCAGGAATACCCACCGCAACCTGACTTCCCCCCGAGCCACCAAAAGTATTTGCTCCTTTGTTACGATACCATGATGCACTGCTACGGAGAACAAAGTTGTCGGTTGGCGTCCACTTCCAAGTCAGCCCTATCAAATCATTAAATGAACGATCTATCAGTGACAAACTATCTGCACGCTCACGACTTGCCCCACTGGTAAATTCAGTGTTATCACGGCTGGTAATCATATTTAACGATACCATATGATCGCTGTGGGGTTGTACCGTGAATTTAGCTTGCAGATCACGAAAATTCGGCAAGGCAACATCACCATCGACAGCACCCGTGGAGCGCGCAATGGGTCCGGCAATCAAATCATAGTATGTTCGTCGTGCCGATACCAAATACGCACCATTCCAAAAAGGTAATGCTCCCTCGATAATCCCATTTGCCGCAACAATACTGGCATTGAGCTTTCCGGAAATATATCCTTTGTCGCGAGCGCCATCACGATACTTGATATCAAGAACAGCAGACAACCGGTCACCATACTGTGCAGGAAATCCACCGGTCATAATTGCAATATCACTCACAATATCAGGATTAAACATCGAAATAAATCCATACAAGCGGTACGGATTAAATACCTCAAGATTGTCGATGAGAATCAAATTTTGATCCGGGCTGGAACCGCGAATAACTAACTGCGAAGAAAAATCGCTTGGTGCAACAATACCCGGCAGCGTTTGCAATGTACGGAAGACATCTTCCACCGCACCTGCTTTGAATTTTGACTCTCGTGGATCGATCTTTATCACACTTGGTCGTGTATCAGTTTGGTCCTGCTTACGGCGAGAAGCACTCACCTCTACATTTTGCAAAAAAACAGAAGATTCTTTGAGTGTGAGATTGAATGTATTTGTTTTCCCGGCAATGACTTCCACACGCTGTACAACAGTAGTAAAACCAACCGCTCGTGCCTCTAGCTGATATACACCTGCCGGAATATCGTGAATAACAAATGATCCATTTGATCGCGTCACTGCACCATGCAGTACTTGCTTAGAAATAGTATCATCACTTGTTTTTTTTAATGACAAGCGGACACCTGACAACACACCACCTTGTCCGGAATAGACTTTACCAGCAATAGAGCCAACCAATGACAGCTGAGTAGTGCGCTGTATCTGCGTCTGCCCAAATACCACCACAGTACTCACGACATACAACCAAATAGCACAAGTAGTAAGAAACTTCATTCGACCCCCAAAAGAATGATAGAAATTTTTATCGACGGTGTTGAGTAACATTATTCGCGTGTACGGTTTTATTTTACGACTTCTTGATAAAACGCGCACCAAAAGCTCCATCTGTACCGTGCACATGCGGAAATGTTTGCAGATAACCGTCTTGGCAAGCACTTGCAGGTAGAAACGCTTCTGCACGCTCCAAGACAAACTCAGGATAACTTGCAAGAAACCACTCTGCAACTTGGACATTCTCTTCGAGCTCTGTTGAACATGTACTGTAGACGAGAGTACCACCCGGTTTAACCATATGCACAGCATTGGAAAGAATTTCTCTTTGCAACTGTACAAGCGACTTTAATTCGTCTTTCTCCAGTTTCCATTTGATATCGGGATGTTTCGCAAGAGTAACGATACCGGAACATGGCGCATCAACCAAGACTACATCTGCTTGTGCATCAAAGTTGTATTGACGTGCATCCTGACAAATTGTTTTGACAATCGAGATACCAAGACGTGCAATATTTTCCTTGATAATACGAAGCTTTCCATCGTATTTATCAACCGCCACTATCTTACCTTTGTTCTCCATCAGCTCTGCCATGAAAGTTGTTTTACCACCCGGTGCAGCACACAAATCGTAAACAAGTTGATCGGGCTTCGGATCTGCCAAACGAACGACCAACGATGCGCTAACATCTTGCACGGAAAACCACCCATTTTGGAATGGCTCCCAGTCGCGGACAGCTGCCAAAGAGTTTACCAGATAGCTTCGAGATTCCAAAGGCGATTGAGTAAACTTTATGCTCTGCTCTTTTAAACTCTCTAAGTACCCTGCAAGTTCCTCATTACTTGCTCGAAGTGCATTCAATCGCAAGGTTACTTTGGGTCGTTCATTGTTAGCAATCAGTAGCTTTTCAGTTGCCTCTTCGCCAAATCGCTCTACCCAACGCTTGACCATCCATTGCGGATGAGAATAGCTTATTGAAGCAAATCGAACAAAATCTTCTTCGCGTGCCGGGAATCGAATATTCTTAATGTTTTGCAAGATGTTCCGCAAGACAGCATTAACAAGATTTGCAGAACGGGTTCCTTTCAAGCGTTTAACAATTTCTACTGATTCATTTACAGCGGCAAAAGGTGGAATTTTAGTCAGCATAAGCATTTGATACAAGGCAATACGCATGGCATTCTTGACCGGCACAATGCATTTGACAAACTCACCATGATAAAAGCCCGTAAGCACCCAATCCAATTTCGACTGCCAACGCGTAACGCCATAGACCAATTCCGTAAGCAAAGCACGATCAAGCGAATTTAATTCTTGATTTACTTCATGCTCATGTTCGAGTAACTTATCGAGATAGACATCTGCTTGGTCATAGCGTGATAAAATGCGAATTGCTGCACCACGTGCACCATTATACAAGGGGTCTTCATCGCGGTTGATTGCTAAGTCATTATTCACACGAAACTCCGGATAACGATCATCGACAGGTCCTTTAGGGATAAACATTTTTCTCCGATTCGGTTCTTGAGTACCGTATTCGTTGAACTCACGAGACTGAGCTGCACGTGGTTCATGATGCTCAGCCGATCCACTCGGATGCTCACGGTGAGAACTTCTTAGCTCTTGTATGCCCACAGCATCTTGCGCAATGCTGCGTTCCTCAGCATCATGTTGGGTCGATTCATGCTCTATTGTCTCACGACTATTGTTACTATCATTGCCTTTAAGATTTCTACGATCGTAACGTTGATCCTGACCTTGTCGTTGCGATTGACGGTCGAAACGTTTTCCACCATGAGGTGTTCTTTCTTCAGAACGCTGCTCATTACCATAATTTGTCGACGCTTCAACAGAAGGGTGTTTTCCGGTTTCTACCTGCAACTGTTCATGCTCAGTAGCAGGATGTCTTTCAGAAGATTGACTATGCCGATGCTGTCTGTGTTCATGGCGACCATGGCGTGGAGAGCGTTGCTCATTATGTTCACGATTGCGTCCATGCTCGTGGCGTGACTCGTTCTTTGATCTCTTGCGCTCGTTAGGTGACTGTTGCCCTTGCTCAGTGGATACTGTTGAAATCTGCTCTTCTTGGGTATTTACTGATTCGTCTTCTTTTCGGTAATGCTTCGGGTCGCTATCTCTGCGTCGATCACGATTTTGTTCACGATCCTGCTCGCGGTTTTGCCAATGTTTACCTTTCTTGTGCTCATGACGGTTATGTTTATGATTGCGATGAGGATGCTTACTCTGAGGATGTTCTCCTGGATGTTGCCCTGAACTTTCTTTACCTACTTGTTGTTCTTTTTGCTCTAACGGCAATTCTTGGTTATGCATAGTGTGAATGAAAAAAATGTTCTACGAAAAAAAATGTTCATACGTTATGAACACTTGCAAAACTAACAAACTCCCTACAGACAGCTTTCTGCAATACAAGAATTCTTTCGTAGAAAGATTTCATGAAAGCTTATACAAAAGAAGTTTGGATTTAGAATTGGACTACGAATAAATCTTTGATAATTTCCTACGTCTTTACGCATAACTATTAATCGTTAGGTACTTTTTTCTCTTTGTAACCAGCATATAGCTTCCTTTTGTTTTCTTGCGGTGAACTTATGATTCATACCATTGTTTCTTTTCGCTCTCTCTTACTTTCTGTTCGGGCTGGTGGTATGATGATTCTTGCATTGTTGTGCATGATATCCGGCACATACACTACCCACGCTCAAATCAGTAA
>DHLT01000333.1:7989-15779 GCA_002405405.1 Ignavibacteria bacterium UBA4661
ACCCACGCTCAAATCAGTAAACTCTCCAATCCACTTGAAGCCGGTCGTATTCAAATTCCCGATCGCTGGGGTGTACTTATTGGTACAGGATTCAATGCACAAAGCGGTACATTCATCTCTGCATGCAACTGCGAATTCAATAATGGTCGGCAGGCAGGCTTTCTTGCTGGTGTTTTGTGGGAAAAATTTCTGTCTGAGAAGCTTGTTGTTGGAGCACGGGTAACACTAGAAAACCGTTCTGTTCGTGCCGCTTTTCGTGAATACGAAACAGTGTCACTCAGTGCACTGAATTCTCCAGGAACACGCTTTGATGTACCAATTCTCTTTCGTCATATCGGAGAAGCGAATTTTACAGCTCTTGCAGTTACACCATACATTTCTTGGTATCCCGGTGGCAGATTTTTCCTATCGGCGGGATTGCAACCCCATTTTCTTATCAGCAATAATTTACGACATACTAAAGAACTTGTCAATGAAAGTGCCTTGCTCCCCAACGGTGAATTAGCCCTACTTCAGTTTGCGGAAAATGGTTCTTCTTCTTTGTTAATTCAAGACTCTGAATTTCCACAAACAAGTTCATTCCAATTTGCCATGACATTGTCTTCGGGGTATGATATCCGATTATCACGTTCCATATATGTTACGCCAATGGTACAGTATGTGATTCCCTTTACCTCCATCTCGCCTGCAACCGATAACTTTCGTATTTCTGCCTTGCAGTTACTTCTTGCCGTGAAAACAGTATTTTGATATGCCTTCATCTCCACTCCATTCTTTCAGCGAGCGAACATCTTCCTTTTTTTACTTCCAATTAGCTTCTACCATAGCAGTTGTAGTATTCTTGTTAGGAAGTATTGTTGCCCCTGCTATACTCTTTGCCAATGATGACACTCCGCGTCGTGGTACAATGTATGCGCTTGATCTTGAGCCAAATGCACCGCAATCAGCTGATGCTTTTAATGAATCGAGTGTAAAAATTATTACCCTTGGTGCAATGGTAAATTCTCCCGTGATTGACTATGCACCAACAGTGAGTGCCGATGGCAAAACCTTATACTTTGTATCGAACCGTCCCGGGAGCAAGGCGTATATCAAAGCCGATCAAGAAAGATTCAAACTCGCTGGCGATGCTATTTACTCACATGATTTTTGGGTGACGACCAAGCGTAATCGCCTCGATACGGTGTTTCAAGCTGTCCTCAATGTTGACACTTCTACTGTAAGCGATCAGACGCTCAATACGCCTCGTGATGAAGGAGTTGCCTCGATTTCCGCCGACCGCCGTAAATTTTACTTTACTGGATGTGATCGATTCGACGGCTATGGCGACTGCGATATTTATGTTGCTGAAATTCAAGCCAATGGCACATGGGGTAAGCCACAAAATCTCGGTGAAGCCATCAATACCTCTGCGTGGGAGGGACATCCTTCAATTGCTCCAAAGCAAGATCGTTTATACTTTGCATCGAATCGTCAAGAAGGCGAAGGTGACATGGACATCTGGTATAGCGATTGGGATTACAAAGAAAAAAAATGGAAAACCGCAAAAAATCTTGGAACTGTTGTTAATACATCCGGTCGTGAGTGGTCACCATTTATTGCCGCCAATAATGCTGAATTATTTTTCTCTTCTGACGCACACTCCCCTAATTATGGCGGTACTGATTTCTATGTGAGTATGCGCGATGAAAGCGATCGGTGGACACGCCCTCGCAATCTTGGACAACCCATCAATACACCCGCGGACGAAGCATTTCTTTCCTCCCCTGCGCAACGTGATGTTCTGTACTTTGCTTCGCGGCGTACCGATATTCCGAATTATCAAGGTAACTATGATCTTTTCATGGCAACAGTGCCATCCAATGCTCAAGCAATTACGGTGAGTGTAAGCGTAGTTGATGACTGCTCCGGTCAAAATGTACCTGCAACAATTTCAGTGTATAACAAGCTCACGCAAGCACTGTTTTCCGACACAGTGAATGCGACATCGCAGAGCACTTTAGAGTTTGTTGTCAATGATTTTGATTTCGGCGGCTCACGAAGTTTTGCTAAAAATGTTACCTACACTATCGTTGCATCACACCCACGCTTTGGCTCTGTTGAACGTTCGATAGTTATCGAACGCCCCAATCGAGGAAAAAAAAATATCGAAGTACCACCCGTTGTTTTCCGTGTTGGTGGTAAGCCCTCAAGAAATGCAGTTATTGATACTATTGAGTATACCAATCGATATAGTGCTATCAAACCTACGATTAAGCAGCATAAAGGGCTTGTTATCGAGGAAATCACTTCGCTATCAGTTTTCCGCTTACTGCCCCATGTATTTTTTGATAGTGCTAAATCTACGATACCTTCCCGCTATAAACTTCTTACCAGTCATCAAACACTTGATTTTACTGATTCAACTATTCGTGGCGGAGTGATGGACAAGTACTATCATGTATTGAATGTCTTTGGCTATCGGATGAAAAAGTTTCCTTCAGCACAGCTGACGATTACAGGTAGTTTGTCGCATCAGGAAATTGACCAACAATTAGACACATCACTAGCTCGCCAACGTGCTCATAGTATCGCGGAATATTTGCAGAATATGTGGGGAATCGATCCTACGCGATTGCGTGTACAAGCACGTTTACTCCCGCAAGTCCCTTCGGATGAACGTGATTCTCTCAGCATTGAAGAGAATCGACGTGTAGAAATGGTCTCCGATGATTGGAATATCATGCGTCCAATTACCGACCGCGAACCAACTCATGTTCTACTTCCACGCAGTATGGAGTTTCGCCCGCTCCTCTCTTCAACAAGTACGTTTTCGGCGCAGGCAGAACATCGTATTATCATTGAACGCGGTGGCAAACCTTATCGTATCATTCCCCTGACCAATAGTACAACATTGAAGAATACGCTGTCTTCAACAACAACAGGAATCACATTTGATTGGACATCCTCGCAGGATACAACCCCAAAAGACACTCTACATTTTACAGCACGATACAGTGTTCGAGAGCCAAGCGGCAAAGAGTGTAGCGCGGAACCAATCAGTATTCCCATTATGCGCATTACGCACGACGACAAGCTTCGCGCCAATGTTGATGAGACGACGAACGAACGTTATACTTTGATGCTGTTTCCTTTTGACCAAGCAGAACTTGGCACGCTGAACGAACGTATTTTGCGAGATTACCTTGTGCCGCGATTATCGGCAAATTCAACCATTCAAATTGGTGGTTATACAGATCTGATCGGATTAGACGATCACAATATGAGCTTATCAGAAAGTCGCGCCTTCTCCGTACAAAAATTCTTAGTGAACACCCTCCAAGGCAAATACAAATCCATGACTGCACAAGGGTTTGGCGAAACGGTAAAACTTTTTTCTGAACAGTTTCCCGAAGGTCGTATGTATAATCGTACCGTGATGCTTCACATTGCAACTCCAATACGCGACATTTTCCAACAACTTCTTCGTGATATGCAATGAAACCGATCGCGGCAATTGATGTAGGAACGAACTCTTTTCATCTCGTTATCGCGAGCGTTACCGATAAAGGTGTGTTTCGTGTTCATTCGCGTGATAAGGAAAGTGTTCGTCTTGGAGAGTCAATGGGCGATATGAAGTATCTTACCCCCGATGCTATTGCTCGCGGTGTTCTTGCCCTGAAACGTTTTGCACGAGCGGCACAACAAGCAGGTGCAGAAGTCCGTGCCATTGCAACCAGTGCTGTACGCGAGGCGATGAATCGTGATGAGTTTCAACGTCAAGCAAAACTCGAAGCAGGCATTGATGTCGAGGTCGTGTCCGGCTATGAAGAGGCACGATTGATTTATCTTGGTGTATTGCAAGCACTTCCAATTGTTGATGTTAAATCTCTTATCGTTGATATTGGTGGCGGCAGCACCGAAACGGTTATTGGCATACGCGGTGATATGCTCTATGCCTACAGTGCAAAACTTGGTGCAATTCGCATGACGAAACAGTTCTTTGCTGATGAAAAACTCCTTACGAAAAATGTAAAAGAATGCCGTGAATATATTCGTGGTGAATGGGCATTAGTGTGGAATCAATTGCGTTTGCACGGCTTTCAACAAGTGATTGGTTCATCAGGAACAATCCAAACAATTGCACGCATGGCTCTCGCAAAAAACATTCTGGCAAAAGGCGGTATGTATGATGAAGAAACGATTGAATCCATTAACGGAACTGTCATTTCTGCTAAAGATATTCGTTCTGTGGTTGACGATATTATTGAGGCAAAAACATATAAAAAAATCTCTGCACTCCCCGGCATGGACGCTAAACGGGCTGATATTATTCTTGGCGGTGCCTTAATCATTGACGAACTCCTCAACGCACTAAACATCAAAGAAATCGGCATCTCCGAAGGCGCGCTCCGCGAGGGTATTTTAATTGATACCTTCCAAAAGAAACAAAGCATGGAAAAGTATCATCACTTGAGCAATCTGCGCAATGAAAGCATACGCCATCTTGCTGAAATCTGCCGCGTCAATATCGCTCATGCTGAACATGTTAAAAATCTCGCCTTGCAAATATTTCATGGATTACAACCGCTTCATGGTTTGAATGATAGTCACTTGGAACTCCTCGAAGCTGCGGCTTTGCTTCATGATGTGGGGTATCATATTTCTTCTGATCAACACCATAAACACAGTTATTACATTATTCGCAATGCTGACCTGCTTGGTTTTACGCGCAACGAAGAAGAATTAATTGCCAACATCGCACGTTACCATCGAAAAAGCCATCCAAAACTCAAACATGAAAACTTGCAAAAGCTTCCTCAAGATAAGCGCGGCATCATGGCAGTTCTTGCGGCAATTTTGCGTATCGCCGAAGGATTAGATCGACGACAGACATCGATGGTCCGCGATGTCACTATTACTATTCATGAAAAAAAAATCGTATTCGGCATCCGACCAACAAAACCATCTACTCCACCTGATGTTGAGATTTGGGGTGCTGAACGAAGAAAAAGTTTACTGGAAGAGCTCTACAGCCGCGCGGTTATTTTTGAGTCTCTTTCGTAAATCGAACCATTGCAGCGTATCCCCATTTCAAGACAACGATGATACTTTCCCGCAACAAATCTGCGTGTTGTATTTTGCTGTTGTATTTTGCTGTTGATTCGATGAATTTCCCCTTGACTTTGTAGATTTTTTTGATCGTCATGCGCCCACGTAATCTCTTTCTTGCCTATCTCTTGCTTGTTGCACTTCCAATTGGTGCTGGAATAATTTATGCCGGTATATCACTGAATGGTGATCTTCCCTCGCTTGAAGAATTAGAGAATCCAAAGCCCGAACTTGCCACACAAATTCTTGCAGAAGACGGTGAAGTACTCGATCAGTTTTTTGTCAAACGTCGAAGTTATTTACAATACGACAGCATACCGAAAGCATTTATTCAGGGTTTATTGGCAACGGAAGATAGTGAGTTTTACAACCAATGGGGATTACATGTCGGTAGCATTGCTAAAGAATTTATCAAAAATATTTTGAGTTTACGATTAAAGGGAGAAGGCGCTTCAACGCTAACCCAGCAATTAGCACGTAACCTTTATAATATGTACCTCTCGCATGAAAAATCCTTGTCACGCAAAATCCGTGAAGCATACACTGCAATACAAATCGAACGTACCTACACAAAGAATGAAATTCTCGAACTGTTTGCCAACACTGTGTACTTCGGGCGCGGAGCATATGGTATCCAAGTTGCTGCACAAGTATATTTCGGGAAAAATGCAAGTGATTTGAATGTGGCAGAATGTGCCTTGCTTGCCGGAATTATCCAACGTCCATTCTCTTTTGAATCGGCAAAAAATGTTGAACGTGCCATGCGCAGGCGCAACCTTGTGCTGACACTTATGCATGAACAAGGATTTATCGATACTCGAACATTTGAAAATGCTTCACGGTCGAAAATTAAGTATGCAAAATCCGAAGAGACTATCAGCGTTAAAGGAATTGCTCCGCATTTTGTAGAAATGCTCCGCCAGCAACTGCAAGATGACCCTCTCTTATCGGGCTATAATCTCTATCGAGATGGATTGACCATTACGACTACACTCAATGCAAAAATGCAGCGTTCTGCTAATCAAGCAGTCGAAGAGCATTTCAAAAGTTTTCAGCCGGAGTTCAACAAAAATTGGAATTGGGCAAAACATACTGATGTTTTTAATGATGTGTTGAGCAAAGCAATCAAAAATCATCCTGATTATGTTGCTGCTGATGGTAATGAAAAAGAGGCAGTCAAACAACGTTTGCAAAGCACTCAGCGATTTCTTGACTCCGTCCGTCTTGAAGCCACACGCATTCAAACCGGACTTGTGTGCATCGAGTCACAATCCGGCAAAATTCGCGCAATGGTTGGTTCGTCAGTTTTAGGACGCGAAGCACGATACTCGCTCAACCATGCTGTACAAATTCGTAGACAACCGGGTTCATCATTCAAACCCTTTGTATATGCCGCAGCAATGCTTAATGGAGTTACACAAGAAACAATGATTGAGTCAGGACCATTCTCTTTTACCTTACCCGACGGCAAGGTATGGTCTCTGGCTGCACGTAAGAATGGTGAGGCAGGACCGGTATCCCTTGCAACAGCTCTCAAGCTCTCGATGAATCCCGTTGCCGCACGTTTGGTAACGCAATACACATCGCCTCGTGAAGTGGTTGATTTAGCAAAGCGTATGGGCATCAAGTCCAAACTACCTATTGTACCTGCTATCGCACTGGGTGCTGCCGAAGTAAGTCCTCTTGAGTTGACTTCTGCATTTTCTGTCTTCCCCAATCAAGGAATGCACATCGAACCATATGCGATTCTCAAAATCGAAGATCGTTTTGGGAATGTTATCTTCGATCGCTCAAAACAACCCCGTGAAGTCAATGATGCGCTCGACCCCAAAGTCGCCAATGAAATGACGAGTATGATGCGCAATGTTGTGAATAGCGGTACTGCTACAAAAATTCGTCAGTTTTATCGCTACGAAGCCGCCGGCAAAACAGGAACTACGAACGATTATGCCGATGCATGGTTTGTGGGTTTTACGCCGCAATTATCCTGCGGTGTGTGGGTTGGCTTCGATGATATGCGTGTAAAATTTACCGGTTGGTATGGTCAAGGTGGTGCCGCTGCAGCCCCAATTTGGGGACGATTTATGGGTAAAGTGTATGCCGATGGCGTGTACAATTCTGCCATGGGCTTTGGTAGTGGCTACACAGGCGATATTCCAACAAAAGATATGATTCCAACTGAAATGCCCTTGGAAAACATTGCAGAACCTGACACAGAAGTGCCTCAACAAGAACAAGTTGCATCCCCGAAAACAACCAAACCGGTACTACCGCTTTTGCAAGAGAAAAAGACAGAGCCTACAAAACCGCAATCTAAACAAACACCCTTACCACGCTTGAATTAACTATGACATTGCAGGAAGATTCTTCAACCGATGTGATCGTTCTTGGTGCCGGAATTATTGGCTTGACAACTGCACGATTACTTCAGCAAAAAGGATATCGTGTTCACATCATCACACGTGATTTGCCGATGAATACGACCTCAGCAGTGTCCGCGGCATTGTGGTTTCCCTATCGCGCCGAGCCACGCCATGCCGTGATACGTTGGAGTAATTATGCACGCCGAGTCTTTGAAGAAGAAATGCGTACCATACCCACTTGTGGAATCATGATGACCCAGTTCATTGAACTGTTTGAGACAAAAGAATCTGACATTTGGTGGGGCGATATAGTTGACTTTGTACGACCACTTACAT